>JANQEL010000164.1 GCA_028278345.1 Myxococcota bacterium | reverse complement strand
CGAGGACGACGAAGTCGTGGGCACCGACGTCGCGGAGGACGCGATGGAGGTGTTGCGCGACATCAACCGCGGACGCAAGAAGATCGGAAAGGCGCTGCGTAGCGTCGAAATCTGATCTCGATCGTCCTCGCGTTCATCTCAGGCGCCGGGTTCGCTTCGTTGCGAGCCCGGCGTTTCGCGTCTCAGTCGCCGCTGCGACGTCGACCGAGGCCCGAACCCGCGATGCCCGTCGCCACCAGAACCAGCAGCACCACCGCGGCCGCATCCATCACGACCGGGCCGTAGCTGCCGAAGATCCGCCCGGAGTGCAGGTCCTGGACGACCCGGGTGCGGGGCAGACCCGTTCCGCGGAAGCTGTGGAGGATGCCTTCGCGCTGGTCGTCGTTCGGCGTCGAGGGCTGGCTCCAGGCGACGGCCTCGCCCGCGACCAGCGGCTCCCAACCCAGCAGATCCTCGTCCGACGCGAAGCGTCCATCGGGGGTTTCGACGGCGAGGCGCCGGTCGTCCGTGCTCCCGATCTGCAGGAGATCCCCCGGAAGCGACGCCGTGTCCATCTGGTCCACGATGGACTCGCGATCGTCGGCGAGCTTCGGGTCCGGGTCGAAGATGACGATGCGATCGCGCAGGGCGAAGGCGACGAAGCGCTGTACGGCAACCGCACCGACGAGGCTCGAGCGCGCCCTGCCGACCGCGCGTCCATCGAGAAAGAGCCATTGCTCGAGACTCGCCGCGCTGTGACGGCCGACATCGAAGTGCACGATCTCTTCGCGCGGGGCCACGCCATACCAATCCAGTAGCGGCTCGAAGCCGACGGTGCCCTCCATCCACGCGAGATCGTCGACGTGGTTGAGCATCAGACCCGTCACGGCGAGCAGCAACACGATCACCGCGGCGACCTGACCGAAGAATCGGTGAACGGCGATGAAGGTCCTACGGCGCCTTGGATTGAGTCGTGCCACCGGCGTCTTCTACCGCGCGATCGAGCACGAGGGCCAGTCGGGCGACCTTCGTCGCGGCGCGCACGGAAAGCGTGGCTCCACTGATGCCGTCGATGTCGCGATCCAACCTGGTCTCTGCATCGACCCGGGCGCCTCGGTACTGGTCCATGAAGAACGGGAAGCGGATCTCCCATCCGCGCGATTCACGATAGGTCAAAACCTTGACCGCTTCGATGTGACCGTCCTCCACGACGACACCGAGGGTGATCGGCTCGACCTTGCCGATCTCGTCGAGGATCCACGCGCTGCGCTCTCCCGACACCCAGTAGCGAACCCGCAGATCGCGGTACTTGTGGCCCAGCACCCGTTCGACGCTCTGCTTGAGATCGCCGGTGATCCAGACCGCCTTGGCGAGGGGCTTGCTGTCGGGGAAGGCTTCTTCGACGAACTCGGCGGAGGTCTGATAGACCTCGGCCGCGTTGGCCGGCAGACAAAGCAGCATGAGCGCGACGCTCACGAAGAGTGAGCGCGCGCGCTGCCTGGCGTATCGCCGGGTCTGGCTGTGTTGCTTCTTCACTTGTCTCGCCACACTGCTAGGAGATTCCGATCAGAAGTTGAAGCCCACGCCGAGGTTCACACCGTCGAGCTCCGGCGCGCCGTTGTCGTTGCGCTGGAACTGGCCGTCGACCTTGAGCACCACCTGCTCGTGGGGCCAGAAGTTGAAGCCGACGTCGTACTGCCGCATGGTGCCGCCGCTGTTTCCCGCGGTGTTGTTCCACTGGTTGTACCGGACGAAGACGCCGGCGCACTCGCAGAACTTGTACGAGGGCTCGACGTAGAAGCCGTACTGCTCGTCGGCTCCGATGTCTTCGGCACCGTCGGAGTCGAGATCCCACCGCGCGTAGAGGGCGCGCAGGCCGAACGGGCCACGCTCGTAGACGACGTGGGTTTCGAAGAGGATCGCCGAGGTGTTGTCGAGGGCCTTCTCGGCGATGTCTTCCTGCCACTGCACCGTGGCGCCGATCTCGAGTCCCGGCTGTCCGCGATAGACCACGCGACCCGTCACCGCGACATCACTCGCGACGGCTTCGGCCACCTTCCGCCGACCCGCGCGAATCGTGAAGTCGTCGGTCTGCAGCGGCGAGTGCACGGCCAGGTCGGCCGAGATGCCGTGGTCGAAGCGCTTGGTCACCATGCCGCCACCTTCCCACCAGGTCGACGGGATGATCTTGCTCTCGATCGGGTTGCGTTCGACGCCGTAGAAGGTCGGCGGTTCGTGGGTTTCGTTCAGGATGCCGACGGGCACGAGGAAGAGGCCGGCGTTTGCGGTCGACTGGTGGGGCAGATCGAACTGGATGTAGGCCTGCTCGAGTTCGACTTCGCCCGGCGCGCCGTCACCGGCCAATGCGTGCTCGAGTTCGAGCTCGGAGTAGAAGCGGATCTTGTCGCTGAACTCGTGATTGACGAAGAGCACGAAGCGGTGGAAGTCGACCTGCGACTTGTTGTCGGCGCCATCGCTGCCTTCGAGCCAGTTGAAGTGCAGCTCGCCGTAGGCGCCGAGAGAGGTCTTTTCGAACCAACCTCCGCCCTGGCCGGAACCCGCTTCTTCGACGGCATCCGCCGTGGCGTCGATCTGTTCCTGCTGCGCCTTGACCATCTCGTAGAGCTCTTCGTTCGTCGGCGGGTCTCCGGCAAAGGCCGGTGCGGTGAACAACGCGAGTGCGGCAAGCGAGGTGGCGATGCGGCTGGCGGTTCGGAGCTTTGGTGCGGGATTCATCTCTTTCTTCTTCTCGTTTTCTTCTCTTGAGCAGATGGGGACGCGTTTCGTTGGGGTGCGCTCAAATAGCATCTGCCCTGAAAACGACAACGGTTTTCAACAAGCTTTTTTGCAAGATATCCGAACTCGGGCGGAAATGCGATTCGTTTTTCGTTTTGATCACGAAGACTTGGGGGATTGCTCGCGTTCGACATTCTTGAACATCATGTTCGTTTTCGTTCGGCGGGATGAGTCCCAGCGCCACGATCTCCGGGGCCCGAACAGCGGAACCGACGTGAGAGCCGGCTCGGAACCGCCGCGTCGTCCATGGCTTCCCACCTCTCAGAGCCGCCTGGAGAGGCCGCGGGAGAACCATCCATGAGCATCGATCGCAAGCACCTCACCCGCGCGGCCCTCGGGCTGTGCTTCGCCAGCGCCCTCGGCGCGATGACCTTCGTCGCCTGTACCAGCACCCACGAGGGGGCCCCGCTGAAGGAAAACGGACGCGAACGGGTCAGCAGAACGGAGGTCAGCGAGGACGAACTCGACATGCAGCCTGCTCCCGCGGCCAAGCCCGGTGACGCACCGGTCGAGCAACTCGCGGCCAGCGGTTCCGTCGACAGCGCGAAGTCACGTATGCAGCCGACCGCCGCTGAAATGCAGAGACTCAGCGCCCTCGGATACCACGGCGGCCCCTACCCGCACGCCGTCGTCCACGAAGAACGCCGCGACAGCTACGACCGCATCGAAGAAGATGGCTTCATCAGCCCCCTCTCGAAGCCCCTCTCCACCTTTTCCATCGACGTCGACACGGCCGCCTACAGCAACGTGCGTCGCTACCTGAAGGAAGGCCTGCTTCCGCCGAGCGACGCGGTGCGCATCGAGGAGTTCCTCAACTACTTCTCCTACGACTATCCGAAGGCCGATCGCGACGTCCCGATCTCGATCTTGACCGAACGCACGGAAGCCCCCTGGGTGCCCGAACATCAGCTCGTGATGGTCGGCCTCAAGGGCGTCGAATTCGAGGCGGAAGAGATCCCCGCCCGCAACCTCACGTTCCTGCTCGACGTGTCGGGTTCGATGCAATCTCCCGACAAGCTCGACCTCGTCGCGCGCGCGATGAAGGGCCTCACCAAGACCATGCGGCCGCAGGATCGCATCGCGATCGTGGTGTACGCCGGAGCGAGCGGTCTGGTGCTTCCCCCCACTGCGGGCGACGAGCGGGAGAAGATCGAAGACGCTCTCGAAAAGCTCCGCGCTGGCGGTTCCACGAATGGCGGCGAAGGCATCCGTCTCGCCTACAAGACCGCGCGCAGGCACTTCGACCCCGAGGGCATCAATCGCGTCATCCTCGCGACCGACGGCGACTTCAACGTCGGGACGACCGATCGCGGGGATCTCGTGCGCTTGATCGAAGATGAGCGCAAAAGCGGCGTCTTCCTCACCGTGCTCGGCGTGGGGCGCGGCAATCTGCAGGATTCGCAGATCGAAGAGCTCGCCGACAAGGGCAACGGCAACTACGCCTACCTCGACACCATCGGCGAAGCCCGCAAGGTGCTGATCCGGGAGGCGGGCGGCACCCTCGTCACCGTGGCGAAGGACGTGAAAATCCAGGTCGAGTTCAACCCCGCCAAGGTCGCGAGCTACCGCCTGATCGGATACGAAAACCGCCGCCTCGCCGATCGCGACTTCAACGACGACACCAAGGACGCCGGCGAAGTCGGGAGCGGCCACAGCGTAACGGCCCTCTACGAAGTCGTGCCCCATGGTGTGGGTCGGCCCGTCGTCGATCCGCTGCGTTATCAACGGCCCGAGCCCGAGGCGAAGGCCCGGGGCGGCGAATACGGCGACGAGTGGCTGACCGTGAAGGTCCGCTACAAGCAGCCCGACGAAGACGAGAGCCAGCTGCTGACCCAGCACCTGCGCGGTGAAGTCAGCAAGATCGACGAGGCCTCTCGCGATCTTCGCTTCGCCGCGGCGGTTGCCACCTTCGGCATGTTGCTGCGCGACTCGCCCCATCACGGCGAGGCCGATTGGGAACTCGCAGCGAAACTCGCGCGCGGCGCCCTCGGTGACGACCCGCACGGTGATCGCGCCGAGTTCCTCTACCTGGTCTCGGAAGCCCGCGAAATCTCGGAGGGAATGGGATCCTGACCCGGTTCGGGAACCGCGGGGAACCCGGCGGCATCACTAGAAGTGTCTCCTAGCGCGCTGGCAACTCCGCGCACAACGCATCGCCCAGGCCGGAAGAACGTTTCGTGTCGCGTTCGACGGCCTGGGCGATTGCGTCTGCGCTCGCGTAGAGCGTCACCTGCTGCCGGGCGCGAGTGATCGCCGTGTAGAGCTGCTGCCTCGTCGCGTGTTCCGCCGCGGCGTCGCTGATCACGACGGCCACGCGGTCGAACTCCGAACCCTGGCTCTTGTGGATCGTCATCGCGAAGGCCGGTTCGTGGGCGGGAATACGCGCGGGAGAGAGTCGGCGTACTTCGTTCTCCGCTCCGATGAAGGCCACGTCGGGTCTGCCTCGGCGATCGTCTCGGGGGGCCACGAAGAAACCGATGTCGCCGTTGAACAGGCCCTGGGGGTGATCGTTCTCGCTCACGAGCAGTGGACGACCCACGGGATCGCCCGCCGCGCCGTCCCACACCCCGGCACGCCGCAGCAGCAGTTCGATCTCCCGATTCAAGCCTTCGACCCCGGCCCGCCCCGCGCGCACCGGGGTGAGCACGCGATAGGCCCCGAAGGCTTCGAACATGCGAATCGGATCCTCTTCGCGCAGATAGGGAGTGAAGCCTTCGATCGCCTCCGCGCGGAATGCGTCGTGAGCTTCGCGGGTGTCGTGGATGTAGCCCCGCCGAACGACCTCGGACTGCTCGGGGTCGTCGAGGATGCCGAGCACGGCTTCGGGGTTGCCTGCGTTGATCGCGGCCGCCAGGGCGCCGATGCCGCGATCCGACGCGTAGCGATAACTCCGGGTGAGCCGCACGACGTTGTTGCGAAGCGCACTGCGCGGCGGATCTCCCACGCCGCTCTCGGCCACGGGCAGGACACTTCGAGTCAGGCGGCCGAGCATCTCCGCGAACTCCTCGCCGTAACCCTCCGGAAGCGTCGAGCGACAGACGTCCCCCAACACCGCACCCGCTTCGACGGAAGCGAGTTGGTGCTCGTCGCCGAGCAGGATGATCCGCCCTTCTTTGGGCACGGCTTCGAAGAGACGCGTCATCAGGGCGAGGTCGACCATCGAGGCCTCGTCGACCACGAGCAGGTCGACGGGGAGTGGCGAGTTCGCGTCGTAGCGCACACCCGATCGCGCACCGCTGCGCACCCCGAGGCAGCGGTGGATCGTGACGGCTTCGAGGGGAAGGGCATCTCGTACTGCATCGTCGAGTTCGAGGCTCTTGGCGCCACGCCGAATTGCCGCAGCCAGGGTGGCCGCCGCCTTCCCGGTCGGTGCAACGAGGCGAACGCGAAGGGGTGACTCGTCTCCGGAAGCGCGGGCCTGCTCGATCGCGAGGGCGAGGATCTTCACCACCGTCGCAGTCTTGCCCGTGCCCGGCCCCCCCGAGATCACGGTGAGCCTGCGTGTCATGGCTACGGCTGCGGCGAGCCGTTGGCGATCGAGTTCGCTCGGGTGCGCTTCGGCGTTCCCGGCTTGCATGAAATCGAAGGAGGTCTGCTCTTCGCGTTGCGGCGTCGCTTCACCGCTCGGGGGGAAGTAGCGATCGAGCCCTTCGATCAAGAGCCCTTCGTCGACGCCATCGAGAGGGGCGAGGCCCCGGCGTCGAAGCTGCTCAGCCAGGCGTGTCTGATACGACCAGTAGCGCCGGAGATAGACGCGACCCGAAGCATCGAGCACGAGGGGTCGCGCGCGATCGCCCTCCGTGTTCGACACCGCGTCGGGCACCTCGACGAGGGAGCTTCCGCTCAACGCTTCGCGGAGTTCGGCGGGGTCCGGTCGCGAAGACACCTCGAACTCGGCGAACCGTTCCGCGAAAACGCCTTCATCCTTCCCAGCTCCCAGGTCCAGACAGATGTGCCCCTCCGCCGCCTCCCGACGCGTCAGCGCCGCCGCGAGTAGAACCAGCGGTCGTGTTTCACCCGCCAGCACACCCAACCGCTCCGCGAACTCGCAGTCGAGCAGCGAGAGGAGCGAGCGTTCGCGCAGGGTTTCGAGGCCCACGTTCATGCCGCCACCTCCCGCACGAGATCGAAGAGCGCCGAGAGATCGGCGATGCACGCGCGGCTCGGACGATGCGCGTAGATTCCCGTCGGAAGCGACGACGAATCCCCCATCCCGCGCAGGAACAGATAGTAGACACCACCGAAGTGGGTCTCGTAGTCGTAACCCACGACCCGCTGCGCGAGATATCGGTCGATCGCCACCGTGTAGAGGTGGTACTGCAACACGTAGTGATGCTCGAGCATGGGCGTGAGCAACGCGTCGCTCGTGTACGCCGCGGCCTCGCTTCCGAGCTGATTCGATTTGTAATCGACCACGTAGAAGCACCCGCGCCACTCGAAGACGAGGTCGACGAACCCGCGCAGGAAACCCTCGAGGGCGTCGAAGCGCAGGCGTTCGAGCCGGGGCGCATACTCTTCGGCGAGTCGTCGTGAGACCGGATCGTCCGCGTGGGCGCGGAAGACAGCGGCGAGATCTTCCGCGCGAAGCCCGTCCACATCCGTGGTGTTTCCTCGCCCGCCCACCGGCACGAGGAACTCGACCTCGTCGAGCCGTGCACTCCGGGCCAACGCGCCGAGAGACAAGCCATCTTCGTCGATCGGTGCGGCGAGTACGCGCTCGAAATCTCGCGCGAGTGCGTCGCGCTCGGCGGGGGGAACGCCGTGGGTATCGAGCAGGTTCGCCAGCGGGTCCGCGAACTGCGCGGCCACCGGCTGCAGGAAGTCGAGGTGTTCGAGCAGGCTGTGCAGGAGCACACCGGTCTTCGCACCCGGCGCGAGGGACGCAAAGGGGCGCTCCTCCTCTATTTCGGCTTCCGTGACGACTTCGCGCTCCTCCGCATCGACGGGCGACTCCGATGCGACCTCGTCGCGGTCCGCCCCCTCGGCGCGCAGGGGTGGAAGCACGGGAGCCGCATCGCGCTCGGAAGCCGCGAGCTGCGAGAAGCTCGAGTGCCGGAAGCGCGCATCGAGCACACGGGACACCTCGGGCACCACCGCGTCCACGACCACCGGTGGCGCTTCGAGACGCGGCGCGGCCTCGTCGACCAGATCGCGCATCGCACACGACCCCTTCGCTCCACTCACGAACGTCTCGAGTTCCGCGCGAAGCGTTTCGTCTTCGACGTCCTTGAGACTCTTCTCGACTTCGAGTTTCGGATGCAGCAGCGTGAACAGGGCCGAGTGCTGCGCGTTGTTCATCGCCCCCCACACCACGCTGCAGCGATGTCGCGCCCGCGTCAGCGCGACGTAGAGCATGCGCATGTCTTCGGCGAGGTTCTCTTCCTGGGCGATCGCCACGTTCTCTTCATGCTCGGGGGAACCGAGATCGAGCTGCACTTCGCCCTTTCGGCTACCGCCCGCAGCGTGAAAGCGTACTCGCGCCTTCGCACTCGACCCGAGTTCCGCGGAGCCGAACAGGAACGGGCAGTAGACGATCGGATACTCGAGGCCCTTGCTCTTGTGGATCGTCACCACGCGCACGGCTTCGCGATCGGACTCGAGGCGCAGCTCCCCCTCTTCCCCGACCTCGTTGCCCCGCAGATCGCGATCGGCGCGCACGCGCGACAGCCACTGCACCATTCCGGCGGGCCCGAGGTGCTCCCCCTGCGCCGCCCGTTCGGCCAATTCGGAGAGGTGGAGGAAGTTGGCGAGCCGCCGCTCTCCTTCGGCCGAGCCCAGCATGCGCCGGTGCACATCCTCTTCGCGCAAGAGCGCGTGGAACATGCGGATGAAGCCGTGGCGGCTCCAGGTGTCGTGCCAGCCCGTGAACTTGTCGAGCCAATCGTCCCAGGTCTCGTCGTCTTCCGACCAGGTATCGAAGGTCACAGCATCGATGCCGAAGAGTCGCGTGGCCAGCGCCGCCCGGATTCGCCCGAGCGAACGCGGATCGGCGACGGCTTCGAGTACGCGTTCCAGCTCGCGGGCCTCATCGCTGTCGAAAACACTCGCCGTGCCGAGCAGGGCGGCGGTGACGCCGGCCGCGCGCAGGGCCTCGACGACGGCCACGGTCTGTTCATTGGTGCGGCATAGCACGGCGACGTCGTGCGGCGTGACCGGGCGATCATCGATGCGTGTATCGCTCGCGAGTAGCTTTGCAATGTCCGCCGCGACGCGCCTGGGGATGTGCTCGTTCACCCACTCCTTGTCCGGCGGCTTGGGGCCATCGCGTTCGACGAAGAGCAACTCCAACGCCGCGGTCGACTGCTTCGACGACAAGGCATCCGTCGCACCGGGACGGGCGGACACCGACTCGAAGTCGATCTCGTCGATCCGAAAGGCGTGCTCCGTTCGCACGAAGAGGGATTCGACCGCATCGATCAGACCCGGATCCGAGCGCCAGTTCACGTTGAGGGTGAGGCAGCGCTCTCCCGCGTCCTGTTTGGCGCGCAGATAGGCGTGTACGTCGGCACCGCGGAACGCGTAGATGGCCTGCTTGGGATCGCCGATCAGGAAGAGCACCGAACGCGCGTCGTGCCAGATCGCACGAACGACTTCGTATTGAAGCTGGTCGGTGTCCTGGAACTCGTCGACCAGCGCCGCGCGAAAACCGCTTCGCAGCTGAGACGCGAACCGCTTGCCGGTCGGCCCATCGAGGGCCCGCTTCATCTGTGCGAGCAGATCGTCGTAGCTTTGATGGGCGGCCTCGCGCTTGCGCGCTTCGAGCAACGCCGTCGTTTGGTGGATCAGTTCGCGCTCGATCGAGATCTGACGGTCGTGCAGGGCCTTCTGCAACTCGCCGTTGGCTTCGAGGAGTTCGTCGCAAGCGTCGAAGAAGGGGTGGTGAGGGGGCGTACCGTTCTTCGTCTTGTTCTGCTCGATGCGCGTCGCACCGTACCGCGAGAGTTTCGAAAGGTCGTCGTCCGAAGCGAGGGGAAGCCTCATTTCCCCGAACAGCGCATCGGCGTCGCGCTTCCACGTCGATGCAATGCGCTTCGCGCTGTAGAGCGTTCCCTTGAGGTGCTTCTCTTCGTTGGCCTTGCGCAGCAGTTCGAGGATGACGTCGGCTTCACTCGCCCAGATCCCGCGCACGGCTTCGAGTGCATCGCGCCACGCACGCTCACGCTCGAGCAAGGCATCGCGCGTGTACACGTCCTCTTCCGGGATCACCCGAGGCGGCAACGCCTCCGCGCCGTTCCGGGCGACACCCAACCACTGCTCGAAGCGAGTGTGCTTCTTGTGCATGAACTCGATCGTGATGGCCTCTTCGCGTGAAGCAACCCGCGACCACAGGTCGGCCGCGATCTCCCGCAACAAAGCCCCCTGATCGACCAACAATTCTACGTCGAAGGCGGAGCGACTCTCGAAGGCGTGTTCACGCAGAGCGCGTTGGCAGAAGCCGTGGATCGTCAGGATCGCGGCCTCGTCGAAGTTCGCGAGCGCGGTTGCGATGCGCCGTCGGGCCAGTGCGCGTCGCGCCTCGGTATCGAAGCGAGAAAGGAAGCCCTCGAGCACGGGATCGTCGGGCGCCTCACCGCGTTCGAAGGCCCGCTGTGCTTCGACGAGGCGGCGGCGCACCCGCTCGCGCAACTCGGCGGTGGCCGCACGCGTGTAGGTGATGACGAGGATGTCCGCGACCTCGAGGGCCTCTTCGAGCACGAGTCGCAGATAGAGGGTCGTGATCGTGAAGGTCTTGCCCGTGCCCGCGCTCGCCTCGATCAGCGTCGTGCCGCGCAGTTCGACTTCGAATGCGTCGAGGGGATTCATGCGAGCTCCTCCCGCGCTTCGAGCAGGGGCGTGTAGACCTCGAGTGCGAGTTCACCGAAGCTCCCTTCGAAGGCCAGCTTCGCGTCGGGGTCGAGGGGATCGACGCCCCGAAAGACCAGCTCGACATAGGGATCCGTCTCGTCCCCGAAGGCCTTGAAGCGATCCACCTTGAACTTGTCGCGCGCGGCCTTCGCGGCGGCTGCGTCACCACCTTTCGCATGCGCAGCGGCGAAGGCGCGAGAGCTCTCGCGGAACAGCGGCAGCGGAGCGAGCATGCCATCGCGGTAGCGCGCGACGAGGGCCGCGAGCCGATCCTCCGCATCGCCCACTGCCGCAAAGCGCACCGCGTAGATGCTCGACTTCTCCGCCGGGCGCCCGACCACGACGGTCTGCGGTGCGGCTTTCGGCACCGCATCGGGTTGGCGTACCGCACAGACCTGCCACGCGAGGTGCCACACCCAGGCCGCGAACTCCGAGGCCCGGCCGAGCCGACCGAAGGAGCTGAATACCTGCCCCCCCTCGAAGACCGATGCAAAGCGCCCGGTGAGCGTCGTACCCCCGCACTCGAAACGAAACACCTCGGACGAAGGCCTCGGATCGACCTGCAGCTTCGCGTTCCACGCCGCGATCTGTTCGGCGTCACGCCACAGGTCTTCGAAGGCGAGCCGCCCGGAAACGCCATGGGGAAGTGCGCCCGTCGCGCACAGCACCTCGAAGGTCTCTTCGCTCCCCCGCCCCGCCTCGATCAGCTCGAGCACCTGCTCCCCCGCATCGAAACGCTCCAGGGGATCCAGGCGAAAAGCCTCGCGCGATGCGATGGCCTCGCGGTCGTCGTGGAGCACGACGCCGAGGGTGTCTCGCAGATACGCCCTCAAGGGTGCGCGATAGAAGTCCACCAGCACGTCGATGGGAAGTTCCCCGGGCAGGGCGACTGCGCCTTCGTCGCGCGCCTGCGCGATGAAGGGGCGTTCGGGTTCGGTGTCGCCAACGTCGAGCTGTGCGAGTTCCCGGTGGAGTGCGCGATGCACGGGAAAGCGCTCGGCCAGGCTGCCCAGGTACTTCGAGCCGTGGGGATGAAGCGGATGCCGCAGCTCGACGCTCTCCCGCAAGCCGTCGTGATCGATCTCGAACGTATCGCGCACCACGTCGAGCAACTCACTCACGGCGGCCGACGGGGGAAGCAACGCCCCGTCGCGAACACTCTGCCCCACGTAGGTGATCACCAGGCGATCGCGCGCCGAGAGCAGCGCCTCGAGGAAGAGGAAGCGATCGTCGTCGCGCGTCGTTCGATCGCCCCGCTTCGGGTTGCGCGCCATCAGGTCGAAGCCCGGCGGATGATCGATACGGGGAAACACACTGTCGTTCATGCCCAGCAGACACACGACGCGAAATGGAATGCTCCGCATCGGCACCAACTCGCAGAAGGTGACACCGCCGGTGAGAAAGCCCGTCGAGTGACGCGCATGCTGCAGCTGTCGCACGAGATGCTCGCGCACCGAAGCGAGACACACCTCGCGATCGAAACCCGCCTGCTTCGCCTGTTCGGCGAGGGCGCCCAGCGCATTGCCCAACAGCAGATGCTGATCGTGGTGATCGTCGTCGTCGATCGCGAGGCCCGCGAGAAAGCGCGTGAGGGTCGCGCGCCATTCGGGAAGCGTCTTCGCGCCGGATAGCGCCTCGCGCGAAGTCACCAGGAATCGCTCGGCCGTGAGCAGGCGCTCGAGGGTATCCGCACGCTGGCCTTCGGCTTCACCGAACGGCTGCACCCCGGCGAAGAGCGTCGCGTCGTCCGCTTCGAGAGCGACCCCCAGCAGCAGTCGATCGAGACCGAAGCGCCAGGTATTGGCCTCCGTCTCCGGTTGCTCTGCCTCGACGCGATGCGCGGCGTCGACTCCCCAGCGAATCCCCGCGCCGTCGAGCCAGGCTTCGGTGGTTTCGAGATCGCGCACGTTGAGCTGAAAATTGCGCGCGACGCATGGACGCGACAACAGGTCGAAAACCTGGGGGGCCGCGAAGCGACCGGTCGCCACGTCGAGGGCCGCAAAGAAGGCGTCGACCACTTCGTCGCTCGGATCGGGCCAACGATCAGCGATGCGATACGGAATCTCGCCTTCGCCCCGCGCCGCGGCCGCCTCCCCGCGCTCCCTCACGCCGAACACCGCCTCGATGTAGGGCGCGTAGCTCTTGATGTCCGGCGTCATCACGACGACATCGTGGGGCTCGAGGGTGGGATCCGCCTCGAAGCAACCCACGAGTTCTTCGCAGAGCACCTCGACTTCGCGCATCGGTCCGTGACAGGCATGCACGCGCAGGGAACGATCCTCGGGTTCGATCACCCGTCGCAGAGCCTCGTCGTCCCCCGGAGCACGCAGGGCGAAGACATCACTCTGCAGGGCCGAGAGCACGCCGCCGCCTTCGGGTGGGGCGTGGAGATCTCCCACCCCTTCGTCGAGGTCCCCCGCGTCGACCAGCAGCGCCTGGAAGTCGCGACCCAGCTTGCCGAAGGTCGAG
The DNA here is from genome assembly GCA_028278345.1 of Myxococcota bacterium. GTDB lineage: Bacteria > Myxococcota_A > UBA9160 > UBA9160 > UBA4427 > DUBZ01. The sequence continues at coordinate 3,874 of JANQEL010000164.1, read as the reverse complement.
AGCAATGGATGCCCGAGATCCAGGTGGAGTTCGACCGCGAGGTCTTCCCCCTCTTCTTTCCCCTCTCTTTCCCGCCCCTGCTGCAGACTTCGCCGCGCTTCGCGATCGGTCGCGACGTCGCCCCAGTACTCCGGCGTGGGGCTCAGCAGAAAGAGATGCACATCGCAATGACGCGCGAGGGCACGCAGCAGATCCAGGTGCAGGCGTGGAAGTGAAGAGACGCCGAACACCGAAAGCCGCGGGGGCAGCACTTCCGCGTCGAACTCGCCGCGACGCAGCCGATCGATCAACGCCCGCCCCCGACCGGAGAGATGGCCGTCGCCGTGGCGGCGTACGAGTTCGCGCCAGAGCGCGGCCTGCCAAGCCACGTCCGGTGCTTCGCGCTCGTCCGGCGAGGCACTCCCCGGATCGAGCCAGGCGGCGAGCATCTCCTCGCGATAACCCATGTAGCGGTAGAAGGTGTTCGCGATCTGGTGGGAGAGCTGGATACGGCGACGCCCGTCGTGATCGTCGGCCAGATAGTTCGCGATGGATGCGAACTCCGGGCGCGATTCGAGGGCGTGGAGCGCGTCGGCGATCGACCACAGGAGGGTCTCGGGATCGAAGACCGGATCGATGTCCGCTTCGAGCACGCGCAGCGCGATGTCGCTCACCAACCCGCGCAGCGTCAGCACCCGCTGATTCGCCCAGACCCCGCGGCGCCACGCGAGCTCCATGGCGATCCAGCGCTCCATCCCCTGCCCCTGCACGACGAGCAGTTCGGGCTCGAACACACCCCCGCACGGCGTATCGACCACATCGGCCAGCGCTTCGATCAGGGCTTCGGCCCGGTTGCTGCGATGGATGATCATGTCGAGCGTTTCGATCGTTGCGACCGTTTTGACTGTTTCAATTGATTCAGGGCGCGAGGCGCGCAGCCAGACGGTCGACCGCTTCGGCGACCTGCGCAGGCGGCATCGCGGTGTAACAGAGTCGCACCCAATCGCCGTAGTCGCTGCCACTCGAACTGCCGGGGGCCACCAACACACCGTCTTCGAAACAATCTTCGAGAAAGCCCATCAAGCCGCGGCCGTCGAGGCGCTGCGAAACATCCAGGAAGAAGAAAGTCGAACCTCCCGGTTCCGGAAGCGCCAGCACCCGCGCGGTGCGTTCGGCCACCTCGCGATAGCTCGCGCGCGCACTCTCGAGCCACGCGTGTCCCGATTCGAGTGCACGCGTCGCCGCGATCTGCCCCGCGGTCGGCGCGTGATAGAAGGTGTGGGTGCCGAGCTTGCGCGCCTGGTCGACGGCTTCGGACGGCCCGACTAGATAGCCCGTGCGATTGCCCGACATGCCGAAGCTCTTCGAGAACGAGTAGACCGCGAGGGTGCGCTCGGGTGCGACACGCGCGGGGCTGAACGCCTCTCCGCGATAGACGATGTCTTCGTAGACTTCGTCCGAGATCAACCAGATATCGTGCTCGCGTGCGAACTCCGCAAACGCCGTGAGCCACGCTTCGGGCAACACGCGACCGGTCGGGTTCGATGGACTCGAGACATAGAGCGCGACCGTCTTCGAAGTCGTTCGCGCGCGGATCTCCTCGAGGGCCGCTTCCTGCGAATCGACGCGATCGTAGAAGGGCACCTCGACGGGCACGCCCCCGAAGGCCTGCACGATGCCGCGAATCAGCGGCCAGAAGGGAGCGAGGATCAACACCTCGTCGCTCGGCTTCACACACGCGCCCGCAACACACGCAAGCGCCCCCGTCGCCCCGGCGCACGTGAGTACGTTGTCGCGCTCACAGGCGATGCCATTGCGCGCGCGCATCTTCTCGACGATCGCATCGACCAGCTGCGGAATCCCCCGCGTGTCGACGTAGCGATGCATGCCCGGGTTGGCTTCGACGGTGAGATCCTGCATGCGCCCTCCCTCGAAGGGCTCCATCCATGTGTCTCCCACGTGCAGCGGATAGATCGGGCCCGGGTGATCGTCCAGGCGATCGAGAAAGGGCGAGTACACGGCCCCTGGCATCGCGAGGGCGGTATCGGTGAACCTGGGCAGCTCGGGCACGCGCAGGGTCAGCCGTCTTCGGGCCGCGCCCAACCGCGAATCACCATTTCGTAGCCTTCGCGGAAGGTCGGGTATTGGAAGCGGTAGCCGCTCTCCACCAGGCGGTCGTTGCGGCAGCGCTTGCTTCCCGCGCGGCGAACCCGGGCCGGTGCTTCGCCTTCGCGGTCGGCATCGCCGGGCTCGGGAAGCTTCACCCCGAGGCGATCCGCCAACCAACGCAGCACCGCCGACTCTTCGGCGGCTTCGTGATCGACGCCGAGGTAGAGGGAGGCGGGGGCCTCGAGCTGCATCAGGTGCCGCAAACAACCCGCCGCATCGTCACGGTGGATGCGATTGGTGTAGTGGGGCTCGCCATCACTCGCGGCGACTTCGCCCCGTGCCACCGCGCGCAACAGCCGATCGCGACCCGGGCCGTAGATGCCACCGAGGCGCACGACCGTCCCGGGAATCTCGCCCGCGAGGAGCAGCCTCTCGGTCATCAACATGATGTCGCCGCGGTAGCTGCTGGGCGCGGCCTTCGATTCTTCGTCGACCCACTCCCCGCGTCGTTGGTCGTAGACCGAGGTGCTGGAGGTGAAGAAGATGCGCTTCGGCTTCTCGGCGAGATCCGCGAGCGCACCGAGTAGCCGCCCCATGCCATCGAGGTAGGCGTAGCGATACCCCTCTTCATCGCTGCGACTCGCACCCGCGGTATAGAAGATGGTGTCGATGCCCGTGGGCAGGCTCACCAGCGTTTCGGGCAGAGAGAGATCGGCACGCACCGGCTTGATGCCCGCCGGCAGATTCTCGGGGTTGCGTCTCAGGCCGAACACTTCGTGACCATCGGCCACGAGGAGTTCGCCCAGCGCACTGCCCACATACCCACAACCCGCGATCAACACCCTCGCCATCGCGGTAGCTTGCCCCATGTCCAAAGCGAGCCCCACCCCATCGCCGAAATGTCATCGCGAACATGGTTTGATCGGTCAGCCTCTATACTCGCGCGCGTGCAACCGGTGATCGGCATCCCGCTGTGCCACGACGCGAACGGACGCATCCGCGCCGGCCGCGAATACCTCTACAGCGACATCGCGTACGCGCGCGCAATCGAACGCGCCGGCGGCCTGCCCGTCCACCTCCCCATCGTGGGAACCCCCGCCCCGCTCATCGAGGGGATCGACGGCCTCCTGCTCCCGGGCGGCGACGACTTCCTCCCTCCCGACCCGCCGGAAGACCCGAGCGTCTTCACACCGGCGAGTGACGCCCAGATCGCCTTCGACTCCGCCCTGCTCGAAGCCGCTCTCGCCGCCGGGCGCCCCGTCCTCGGCATCTGCTACGGCGCCCAGCTGATCGGCCGGGCGTTCGGAGCCTCCTTCTATTACCACCTGCCCGCCGAGTGCCCGGAAGCCGGGGAACACCAACTCGACGAGGCCGCAGGTCGGCACCCGATCGAGGTCGAACCAGGCACCCAGCTCGCGGATGCGGTCAGCCCCGGCCCCCACGAAGTGAACAGCCTCCACCACCAGTCCCTGCGCGACCCGGGTCCGCAGCTCCGCGTGAGCGCCCGCGCCCCCGACGGCGTGATCGAAGCCATCGAACACCCGGATCACCCCTTCTGCCTGGGCGTGCAGTGGCACCCCGAAAAACTCGCCGGGGCGGATTCGGAGGCCTTGTTCGCCTCACTCATCGCCGCTGCCCACGACGCCCTCCGCTGACCCGCATCATCCCACCACTCGCCCTCCCGACCGATACCGCACCAACGGCTCACACCCCGCCCGCAGCCCAAGCGCGAACCGTCCACGTTCCAACCGTCGAGCACGTGAGCGAGCATCACCTCGAAACCCTC
>JANQEL010000160.1 GCA_028278345.1 Myxococcota bacterium | reverse complement strand
ACGGAGGGAGCCTCGGCGGGAGCGGCGACGTCACGGTCACCGGCGCCGGCTCGACCTTCCTGTTCACCGACGGCGGCACGCTAACCGGTGGCGGCGGACAGGACGCCGCCACTCGAGCGAATGCCCGCCGTTCGAAGCGCGGCGTCGTCTTCGACCGCGTTGTGAAGCGCGTCGCGAATGCGGGCCATGTTGTGCGCTTCGCCCGCGTCGGCGATGCGCAGCGCCAACGCCTCGGCACGCGAGGCCCGCAGCTGCATCTCGGACGATTCGAGTTCGCTCACCACCCCCGAGAGATCGAGGCCAAAGAGGATCGCGCAGCCCAGCATGACCAGGCTGAAGCTCAGCCGTAGAAAGGGACTGCGGGCGCCCAAGGGGTTCTACCTGCCTTCGAGGAAGCGCACCTGGCAGTTGGTGCCGCTGGGAATCGTGAGATCGTCGTTGGGCAGGTCGAGCTTCACCCCGAAGGTGCCGCTGCCGGGATCGATCACCCGATCGACGATCGTCACCTGGGCGACTTCCACACCCGCACCGGGCAGCTCGGGCCAGACCTCGGCACGCTGGCCCGCCGCGACGCGTCCGTAGAGGGCAGCCGGCAGGATCACGTCGACGCGCAGGGGATTGATCTGCGCAACCGTGATGATCGGCTCTTCCTTCACCACCTCACCCGTCGCCTTGTGTCGGTCGACCACGACGCCGTCGAAGGGGCTGCGGATCGTGCGGCGTTCGAGCCGCTTCAACGCTTGCTCGTGCTCGAGCTTCGAGAGTTCCTGCATCTCGAGCGCCCGCGCGAGTTCGGCCGCGGCAAGCGCTTCTTCGGTTTCGGCCTCGTCGCGCAGGTCTTCGGAGACCACGTTGCGGCCGTAGAGTTCCTTTGCGCGTTCGCGCTTGCGCGCACCGAGGTTGAGACTCGCTTCGCGCGCGCGGATGCTCGCCGCCATGTCGGCCCGGGCCTTCGCCACGTCGGCCGCTGCCACCTCGACCGAAGAGTCGAGCTCGGCGAGCACCTGCCCCGCCATCACCATCTCGGCACGTTCGACCTTGATGTCCTGCACCACGGCCACAAGGGCACTGCCGACCTCCGCGATCTCGTAGGGCTGGATCAGGCAGTCGAGCTTGTCCGTCAGGGCCGGGGCCGCCACGGTGCGTGCGAAGCCTTCGTCTTCGACCGGCGCATAGGCGAGGGTCGTGCGTTCGGCTTCCGGTGCGGGTGCGAGCCACACGGCATCGTCGGCGAAGGGGTCGGCCTCGGGCGAAGCTGCACGCGGGTCGCGGGCTTCGATCATGCCGGGGGCCAGCGCGACCGTGAGGGTCGCCAACAAGAACGCCGACACGAGGGCTGCGTTGCGCACGGCTGTCTTGCCGTGGCGCTCTTCGAGGGCGGCCTTCCAGGCGCGAAAGCTTTCCATTGGGGGGGCTACTCCTGAGGTCCTGCAAACGCCAGTACGGAGTCCCACTCCCGTTGTTGCCGAACGAGACTTCTCCGCGCCTGCGCGCTCCGTCTTTCTTCGGCTTGTTGTGCGAACCACACGAGAGCTTTCCCCAATGTGATGGGGATCACCGAGCGATTCCTTTCGTCGAGCAAACACTTCTGTGCAGCTCGTGCGCGGATCCAATGCGGAAGGCGTTCGAGCACACCTCCATCTTCGAGGCAGAGGATCTGTTCGAAGGAACCGGGGTCGCCCTGGCGCGCGCAGCGCCCACGCAACTGACCGTCGAAGCGACGCGACTCCCCCAACTCGATCGAGACCACGTGGAGACCGCCGAGCTCTTCGACGCCCGGGCCGAGCAGGATGTCGGTCCCCCGCCCCGCCATGTTGGTCGCCACCGTGATGCGGCCCGCGCGCCCGGCCTGGGCGATCACGTCGGCCTCTTCGCGATCCTGGGATGCGTTCAGCACGCGATGCGAAAGCCCGCGCCCCGTCAGTGCGGCACTGAGTGATTCCGACTCCTCGACCGTTCGCGTAGCGACGAGGACGGGCTTGCCGGCCTCGCGCAGCTCCGCGATGCGTTCGAGAACGTGGCTCCAATGGTCCTTCGCGTGAACGAAGACCTGCGGCGGGTGCGACTCGCGGCGGACCGGAAGGCGAGTCGGCACGACAACGCAGTCGAGATGGTAGACGCGCGCGAGTTCGTCCTGGGCCGCCCGAGCGGTGCCCGTCATTCCGGCGAGATGGAGGTAGCGGGAGAACAGCCGCTGCCCGCTGATGCGCGCGACCGGTTCGACACGCGGCGTGATCGCGCAGCCCTCCTTGCATTCCACGAGTTGGTGTACGCCGTGATCCCAGGCGTGGTCGGGCATGCGGCGCCCCGAGGGCTGGTCGACGATGTCGATCTTCCCTTCGTGCACGACGTAGTGGGTTTCGCGCTCATATAGATGAAGCACGGCGAGGGCCCGCTCGACCCATTGCGCGCGCAGGCGTGGGTGGTGGAGTACGGCCTGCGTCGCTTCGTCGAGGGTCGTCTCGTAGAGCCCCTCGAGTTTCGCGCGACCCGCGTCGCTCAGCGCGCAGCGGAAGTTGCGCGACTCGCTCTCGAAATCGCTCTCGCCATCGAGCCCCGCCGCGAGGCTCAGCACGCCGCGAAGGAGCACCTCCTGATGCTGGATCGCGACCGAGCGCGAGAGCACGAAGGGCGTTCGCGCGGCATCGATCAAGACACTGTCCGCCTCGTCGACGATGGCGAAGACGAGCCCCTTCAAGCGACGCTCCCCCGTCATGTTCTCGAGCCGGCGGATCCGCTTCGCGAAGCCGCTCTCCGCCCCGATCGCCGCGAAGTCGCGCAGGTAGTCGAAGGCGAGCTGGTGTGCGGTGACGTAGACGACATCGCAGTCGTACGCCTCGCGACGGGCCTGGTCGTCGTCGTTCGAGCCCGTGACACAGCCGACGCTCAAGCCCACGCGTTCGAGGAGCGAACGCATCGCCTCGGCATCGCGTTCGACGAGGTAGTCGTTGCAGGAGATTACGTGCACCGGCAACCCGGCGAGCCCCGCGGCAGCGGCGGTGAGCGCGGTGGCGAGGGTCTTGCCCTCTCCAGTCGCCATCTCGGCGAGCTTGCCCTGGGTCATCACCCAGGCGCCGAAGAGCTGCACGTCGAAAGGCCGCAGCCCCAGGGTCTCGTGCGCGACCTCGCGTAGCAGGGCGAAGGTCTTCGCAAGGGCCGGGCCGCGCATTCCGTGAATGGCGAGTTCGGCGCGCGCCTCGTCGCACAGGCGGTCGATCTCGGCATCGCGGTCTTCAGCGTGAGCGAGGTCCGACGTGGGCGCGGCCTCGTCGATCGTCGAAACGATGCGATCGAACTGGCGGCGCGCCCGCCACCCGCGAACACGCGCAAGCAGACCTTCGAGGAAGTCGCCCACGTCGCGATCCGGACGTTCCGGGACGAGCCCCGCGCGAATCCCCGGTACCCGCATGGCTAGTGTCCTTTCCCAGAAATAGCGCGTCGAGCTCCCGCCCTCGCTGCGCCGATACGAAGTGCACCGAGATCGCGTCGAGGAAGTGTCGACAAGGCGGACGATTGAGCCTTGGCCACAGCCAAGGCGATTGAGGACAACGCAGGCGGCGCTTTCTCGACGCGATCGAATGCAGCGCTATTTCTGGGAAAGGACACTAGGCCCCGAGCCTCGAGAGCAAGAGGTCGGAGAACCACTCGAAGCCGATCCGCGCGAGCGAAGTCGTGCCGTGTTCGAAGCGCACATAGACGCGTTCGCCGACGCGCGCGTGGCGCGGCCGCTCGAGTTCGAGATCGACGTGGAATACGGGCACGTCGGTGCGCATCCCCGTTTCGTCCATCGGGTGGGTGGCGAAGTCGCCGCCCCCCTCGACGCCGAGCACAGGTGAAGGAAGCAGGTTCGTGGCGCCGGGGGTCTGACGCACGACGCGAGCGGGCTCGGCACTCGCCACCGATGCGCCGACGCGGACCTCGACTTCGGCACCGCGTTCGCGCAACCGCTTGATCTGCGCCTGGGTGAGCGCGACCCGAACCGTCGGTCGAATGCGGTCGACCACGTACCCGACCTGCTCCCCCTTGGCGACGAAACGCCCGAGCATGTCCTCGCCCCCGGGCAAGACGAATACGCCCCGCGATGGGCTTCGCAGGAGCGTGGCGCCGTGTTGGTCGCGCGCGTTGGCCAGGGCGAGCTTGGCGACCTCGATCTCCTGATCGAGACCGCGGCTGCGCAAGCGGTCGCGCTGGCGTTCGATCTGCCTTTCGCGCTGCAGCACCAGCACGCGTGCTTCGTGGGCTTCGACGCGCGCTTCGGCCAACGGAGCGGAGAGTCGGACGAGTGGCTGACCGGCCTCGACCCGCGCACCCGGTTTCGCGAGCAACTCGGCGACGAAGCCATCGGCCTCGGGTCGCAGGTGCGCGCTCTCCGGGGGCCAGATGACGCCCTCGCTCATCGAGCGATGGGGCCAGGGAAGCACCACCACGACGAAGGCCACGACCAGCGCGCCGAGGGCCGAGAGCCCGACCGCGCGAAAGCGGGAGTGCTCGAGCCTCGGATGGGTCAGGAGGAAGGCGACACCGCGAACCGCCGGCAGCCCGAGTCGAAGCCCGACCCAGAGCATCGCGAGCGCAAGCCCGAGGAAGGGAGAGAGCCCCGAGATCAACCACGCGATCGTGAAGACGAGGACCACGCGGTAGAGGCCCGACGCGATCGCGTAGCCGAAGAGCCAGGCGTGTTCCCCTTCGTCGAAAGCCGGGTCGCGCGCATCGTCGAGACCGAAGCCGCGACGTTCGAGCAGGTATTGCAGGTACATCTTCGCGCGTTCCTGCAGGCCCGGCATTTCGAGGACGTCGGCCAGGGCGTAGTAGGCGTCGAACTTGATCAGCGGGTTGCCGTTGAAGAGCAGGGTCGAGAGCGTGCCCATGAAGAAGAGCTGCGCGAGCAATCCACGCAGGATGCCGGGCTCGATCAGCCACCAGGCCACCAGCGCCAGGGAAGCGAACGCCATCTCGGCTGCGACACCGGCCATCGCGACTGCGATGCGCCGTCGCTTGTTGGGAAAGACGGCCGAAGCCGAAGCGTCGACGTACGGAATCGGCATCCCGAGCAGCAGGGTCACGCCGGCTTCGGGAACCCGCGCGCCCCAGTACTTCGCCGCGAAACCGTGGGCGAGTTCGTGGATTAACTTCATCAGGGGATAGACGAGGGCGAGCACGACGAAGCTCGCGCGCGTGAAGAGCACGTCCCGGGCGTCGCTCGCCAGGGTCTCGAGGTGGAAGAGCGCCAACGCGCCCATGCATACGATCAGCGCGAGTGCCCCGTAACCGATCCGGCGATCGACCAGCGGCTCGGCGACCGGAAGCCAGCGCTCGAGCCACGCGTCCGGGTCGACCAGGGGGAAGCGAATCATCACGGGGTTCAGGAAGCGCCGCCAACCCTCATCGGCTTCACGACGCCGCGTGCGCGCGAACATCTCGGCGAGATCGGGTGATACACCGCACTGCAGCGCATCGGCGGCGTGGAGCACACCCAGCACGCGGATCGCGTCGTCCTGGGTCGGCGCATCGTCCCCGAGCTCGGCGAAGACCTCCTGCCAGATCGCATCGGCGGTCTTCTCTCCATCCATGCGACCCACCAGGGCGTAGGCCGCTCGCGAAAGCCGCTGCGACTTCCCGTTGGCGGCGTCGTGAAGCACGTACCAACGCTCGCCGCGATAGCGATGCGCGTGGAGTCGCACCTGGGGATGCAGCACGGGCCGAAGCTCGGCCACGCGATACCACGAATCACTTTCGACGCGCGACTTCACGGGGCTACCACCCGAGTCGCCACAGCGCGAGGGTCGCGCCGTCGACGATGGGACGCGTCCAGATCCACAGGCGCTGGTGCTCGCCGACGTCGATCTTCGCCACCCCCTCCATGCCGGGTCGCAGGCCGCGGGCCGGGCTTTCGAGATCGGCCTCGACGCGGAACCACGTCTTGCCCTCCCCCGACATCGAGACCGGCATCACGCGCCGGATCTCGAGGGGAAAGGCGATGTCGGGGAACGACGCCAGCGCGAGCCGACCGCGTTGGCCGACGTGGACGTGGGCGACGTCGCGTTCGTCCACGTCGAGCACGATGCGGTAGCCGTCGAGGGGCGCGACTTCGAAGAGCAGCGTTCCCCGTTCGATCGGCGCGCCCAGGGATTGGCTCCAATCGCCTTCGACGATCACGCCGTCGAAGGGAGCGAGCACCCGGGTGCGTTCGAGCTTGGCTTCGATCAGGTCGAGTTCGGCGCGGGCCTGGGCGGCCTGGGCATCGAGCACACTCGCTTCACTGCGATCTCCGCGCGCCATGGCGTCGCGATAGCGACGCCGCAGTTGATCTCTTCGCGCGATCCAGTTGCGCTGTTCGACGACGAGATCGCGATCTTCGAAGCGCGCGAGCAGCGCGCCCTTGCGCACCAGATCTCCCGGACGTGCATTCGCCTCGGAGAGGAAACCCTCGATGCCCGCGGTGACCGCGCGCTGCACTCGACCCTCGAGGGTCGCACGCGCCGTCACCCGGAAATCCCCCGGAAGCAGTGAGAACGCCAGCCCACCAATCGCGAGCCAGATCGCGAACCTGCGGTTGCGCGCCTTGCGGTTCACGGTGGGATCCCCGATGCCGAGCGCGGCGCGAATCCGTCGCCCGAGCGAATCCCGCACCCGCCTTCGCAGTTCGAGTGCCGGACCCACGAGCGCCACCAGGTCTTCGCAGAGTTCGATGCGGCTACGCGGCGGTGCTTCGCGGGTGCTCTGCTCGAAGGTGAAGACACCGGCGATACGCCCTTCGACGGCGAAGGGAACGCTGAACACCGACCCGGTCCCCTCGCCTTCACACATGCGTGTATGGGCGAGGTTGGCCACGCGCGGCAGGTCGTTCGCGCGCGGGGCCGATACGGTGCGATCCTGATCACAGGCTTCGGCCATCGCGGCGAGCAACATCTCGGCCCAACGCGAACGCTTGTCGGGGTTCGCGGTATTCGAGACGGCTTCGAGTTCGACGTCGTCGTCGCCGCCCTCCGGGCGGAAGCCGATCGAAACGCGCCGGCAATCGAGTGCGACCGATAGCTCGGTCGCGGTCACGGTCGCGGCGGCGCGGCAATCACTCCACTCGAGAACACCGGCCAACGCCCCGAGCGTCGTGCCGAGTCGCGACCTTGCCTGGGCCTGGCGCACGACGAGTTCGCTTGCAGCGGCCACCCAGCGGGCGCGTTCGAGGGCGCGCTTCTGGGCGACGTCGGTTTCGAGGGTGGGATCGCGGTCGAGCACCAGGGCCACGACGCCGGCCGAACCCAGCGCCTCGGTCGAGCCTTCGAGCGGCACTGCAACCGCGGTCGTCGGGCGGTTCTTGAGCGGCGAAACCCGCACCACCGGCCCCTTGCTCCGCACCACTTCGTCGGCGAGATCCACCAGGACCGAGAGCTGGGAGCCGCGTGAACCGACGGGCCAGACGCGGGTGATCGTGCCGTTGCCGCGCAGCGGATCGGCGACACGCAGATACACCTCGCGCACGTCCCCGCCGAGCCGGGAAACGGCTTCGAGCCAGGCGTCTTCCCAGCTGCGATTCACGTAGGCGAACCCCCCGAATCGTGCGACCCCAGCGGGTGCACGCGCCTCACCCATCGGCCACCCGAGGGTGGGGGCTGAAGGCCCGAGAGACCGGATCGGGACTACGATGCAGGGCGCGGTCTGCCGATGCGCGTTCCGATGCGCCGCCTGCTGCCGAACAGCCCCAATCCGACACGACGACGTGTTGCGCGCTCGCTCACGAGCGGGCTCGTCGGCGCCGGCGTCGCGCTCTCGCTGTGCGCGGCGGTGCTCGGCGCGCTGTCGCTGGCGGCCCCCTTCCAGCTCGCGCGCGACCTCGACCAGCTCGAAGAAGCCGCGGGGCACGTGGTCGAAGCCGAACGCTTCGCCTCCCTCGCCTACGGCGTGCTGGCCGAAGACGCGACGACCCTCGAAAGGGGTGCATCGCCGGGTCGCGACGCGCTGCGAGAAGAGCTGCGCGGCCGCGCTCACGCACTGCTGGTCTCCGACGACGCATCCCGCATCGCATCGATCGACGCGGAAACGCGTCGCTCGTGGCTCGAGTTGCTGGAGGCCCTCGATCGCGAACGGCGCGCGGGCATTCCCGCCTCGATCCCCGCGGTCGACACAGCGCGACGCGAACGACTCGAGCTGCTCGCGGTTGCGCGCCTCGACGAACGCATCGCGCGCCTCCACGGCGATGAGGTCTCGCGACTCGAGTACCTCGCGAGCCGTGTCTCTCTCGCCGCAGATCATCCGCTTCTCGCCTTCGCGACCGGAGGTGCGATGCGTACGCACGGGATTGCCCGCCTGTTCGGCGCGATCGCTGCCGAGCGTGCCGCCGCAACCCTGCGCTTCGAACGCTGGCAGCGCGCGATCGGTCGCCCCGTCGACCCCGGCCCGCTCGAGCGGCGAGCCCGTGAACTCACTCGCTTCCTGCCTCGACAGCAGGAGGATGCACCCTTGCCCGTGGCCGAGTTCGCTGCGGCGCTGTCGGCCCAGCGCAAGGCGCAGCGAACGGCGCCCGAGAGTTTCGAAGCCCATTGGCTACCGCTACTCGAGCGCGAATCGGATCGGGCCTTCGAGGTCTTCGTGTCGCGCGCAGACGCTCTGGCGACCGCCGTTCGCGTGCTGGGCGCGCTGCTCCTCCTGCTCACCCTGGGCTCGCTCGCGATCGCCGCCCTGTTGCCCGCCTACGTGCGCCGGTGCATCGCCGAACCCCTCGGCATGCTGCCGGATCTCGTGCGCGATCCCGACACCACGGTTCCCGCCTCCGCGCGCCACTGGGTCGAGTTGAACCTGATTCGCGAGACCGTTCGCAGCCACGCCGAGCGCACTCGCGAAACCGAACGTCGCTCGATCGAGCTCGCCTTCTACGACTCGACGACGGGGGTCGCCAACCGCCGCTTCTTCTCGGAGCGGCTCAGCAACGCCATCGTGGCGGCCAAGCGCGACGACCGGCAGCTGGCGTTGATCGCCATCTGCCTCGACGAACTCTCGAGCGGCAGCGACCACCTCTCCCGCGAAGAGACCGACACCATCTTGCGACAGGCCGCATCACGACTCCACGACGTGGTGCGCCTCTCGGATCTCGTCGGCAATCAAGAGTCGGCGGTACAGCAGGCGGGCATCTCGCGAACCGCCGAGGCCGAATTCGCGCTCCTCGTTTCCAACGTGGGCGACCCCCAGGACGCCGCGCGGGTCGCCGACCGGGCGCTGGCCGGCTTCGCGCGCCCCTTCGAAGTCGATGGCCGCTCGATCACCCTGCAGTGCAACCTGGGCCTCGCGATCTTCCCCGGGGATGCTCCGACGGGGGACGAGTTGCTGCGCAACGCGCAGATCGCATTGCGCCACGCGCAGCAGCGGGGTTCGAATCAGTACCAGTTCTTCTCCTCCCACCTGAACGACGTCGCCGCGCGCCGCTTCCACGTGCGCAATCGCCTGAGCGGTGCGCTCGAACGCGGCGACCTCTCGGTGCTCTACCAACCCGTGCGGGACACCGAATCGGGTCGCGTGACCTGCGCCGAGGTGCTGATGCGCTGGTCCGATGAAGAGATGGGCCCCGTCTCGCCTTCCGAGTTCATCACCGTGGCCGAGCAGACGGGGTTGGTGAGTTCACTCGGGCGCTGGGCCCTCGAACAGGCCTGCCTGCAACACCGCGCATGGGTCGAAAACGGATTCGAACCGATTCGCATCGCGGTGAACGTGAGCCCCGTGCAATTCGCCGATGCCGATTGGCCCGAGGTCGTGCAGGGCATCCTCGAGCGCACCGGTATGGACCCCGACAAGCTCGATCTCGAGATCACCGAGACGGCGCTCTTGCAGGAAGGCCCCGCCACCGTCGAGACCTTCGAACGGCTGGTCGAACTCGGCGTGGGACTCGTGGTCGACGACTTCGGTACGGGGTTCTCGTCGATCTCCTACCTCCACCGCTATCCGATCGACCGCATCAAGATCGATCGCAGCTTCGTTTCGGATATCGGCGAAGACGGCCGGGGCGCCGGGATCAGCAACGCGATCCTCGCCATGGCGGAGAGCCTCGGGCTCGGCGTCGTGGCCGAAGGCGTCGAGACCGAAGAACAGGCGCGTCACCTCGTCGAGCGGGGCTGCCGGGAGATCCAGGGTTACCTGATCAGCCAGGCCGTCACCGCCGAAGAGTTCGTCCGCTTCCTCGAGCCCGACGAGAAGAGCGAAGAAGCCGCCAGCTGAGCGCGGCTCCCGCTCCACTCGCCCTCTTCCCGCCCGCACAAGCGAGCGGCGGGCTCGTTCGATTTCGTCTACCCATTGCGTTTCCCTGCAATCGTGGAAGAAGGAAGCGAGCGAACGATGGACGAAATCCGCAGTTGGATCGAAGAATCCCCTTACAGCGCATTCCTCGGCGTCAAGGTCGAGAGCCTCGACGAAAACGCCGCGCGCCTGGTGATGCCCTACCGCGACGAGAACTCGAACCCCGGGCAGGTGTTGCACGGGGGGTGTGCGGCTTCCCTCGGTGCCATCGCGGGGCAGGCGATCGCGCGGGCGAACATTGGCGCCGAAGGCGCTCCCTTCCACAACGCCCAGCTCCAGGTGAACTATCTCGCGGCGGCCATCGCCGAAGAAGTCGTGGTCGATGCACGGCTGCTGCGAAAGGGACGCGAGCTGTGCTTCGTCGACGTCGACATCGCGACGCGCGAAGGCAAGGCAATCGCAAAGGTGACCTGCACGGTGCGCGGCCGGATGAACAAGCCGACCCACGAGACCTACGTGTCCGCCGGCGACGAAGGCCAGGCCGATCCCGGCAGCATGGGCCCGCACATCGGGAGCATCCCCTTCATCGGCAATCGCGGCATCGCCGTCGAACACATGACGGGGGGAACCGCCCGCCTCACGATGCCGTCGATCGAGAACAATCTCGATCAGGCCGGTCACATGCACGAAGGAGCCGTCCTCGCCCTGCTCGACACCGCCGGCGCGATGTCGGGGTGGTCGGAAGCCGGCATGGGCCCCTACAAGGCGTCCACGGCTTCGATGCAGATCCAGAACCTCGCCCCCGCACCCGCCGAACCCCTCGTGGCCTACGGGCGCTGCGCAGAGAACGACGACGAGATCTATTGGACCGACGTCGAGGTCGCGGCCCAGAGCGACGGCCGCGTATACGCGCGCGGTTGTGTGCTCTACCGGATCGTGAAATAGTCGACCCCCTCCCCCCACCCAGCGAAATCAAGGAGCCCCCCATGCCCATCCATCCCGAAGCCGTCGGACTGCGCGGCGAACCCAAGCGCCGCTCGTGGAACTCGAAAGACGCCCTGCTCTACGCGATCGGCGTCGGCGCCGGCTGTGACGAACTGGCCTTCACGACGGAGAACACCCAGGACACCCCGCAGCGCGTGCTGCCCACGATGGCGGTCGTGCTCGGCGGCGGCGGTGTGCCCTTCGACAAGATCGGGAGTTTCAACCCCGCGTTGATGCTCCACGGTGCCCAGAAGATCGAACTCTTCGACGAGATCCCCGCGGAAGGCGAGATCGAGAGCAGTGGCGAAGTCGGCGCGATCTGGGACAAGGGCTCGGGCGCGTCGGTCGATCTCATTTCCGACTCGGTAAACCTGGCCACGGGCAAGCCGCTCTTCAGGAACACGATGACGGCGTTCTTCCGCGGCGAAGGTGGCTTCGGCGGTGAACGCGGTCCGGCCAGCGACTTCAAGCTGCCCGATCGCGAGGCGGATCACGTCGTGCGCTATCAGACGCGCATCGATCAGGCCCTCACCTACCGCCTTTCGGGCGACCGCAACCCGCTCCACTCCGACCCGGCCTTCGCCAAGATGGGCGGCTTCGAACGCCCGATCCTCCACGGCCTCTGCACCTACGGCTTCACCGGGCGCGCCCTGCTCCACACCATGTGCGATTCGGATCCGGCGCGCTTCAAGTCGATGGAAGGCCGCTTCTCGAAGCCCGTGATGCCGGGCGACGAACTTGCGATCCTCATGTGGGACGAAGGCGATCGCGTGCTGTTCCAGACGAAGAACCAGGATGACGTCGTGGTCTTCGACCAGGGGATCTTCACGCGCGACTAGTCAGCATGGGAGGTTCGGGATGTCACGTTGCACCTTCGGAATCGCGATCGCGATCGCGTTCCTGGCGGGGAGCCCCGCATTCGCTGCAGAAAAGCAGCTCCTGTGGGGGGATACGCATCTCCATACGAACAACTCATTCGATGCGTATCTCAACCAGAACCTGACGGCCTCGCCCGACACCGCCTATCGCTACGCGAAGGGCCTGCCGGTCATCCACCCCTTCCACCGCGCAAAGGTGCAGATCGATACGCCGCTGGACTTCCTCGTCGTGGCGGACCACGCCGTGTACTACGGCGTGATCCGCACCATCAACGAAACGGGCATCCCGACCGACGACCTCGGCATCATCGACAGCCTCAAAGCCCTGTACGTCCAGTACTGGTTTCGGGACGTGATGGCGGAGAAGAAGGGCGCTGAGGCCTTCGCGTCGCTGCTCCCACCGACCACGTCGGTCGAGGAGGCAGCGAAGACGCCGCTCGAATCCGCCATTCCGGGATCCGACGGCATGTCGAAGAGCGTCTGGGCCGAGGCGATCCGCGCCGCCGACGAACACAACGACCCGGGCAACTTCACCACCCTGATCGGCTGGGAGTGGAGTTCGATTCCGAGCGGCGCGAATCTGCACCGCGTCGTGTTCACGAGCGCCGGGGCCGATACGGCGGGGAAGTTCTTCCCCTTCAGCGTCGCGGATAGCCAGTACCCCGAAGACCTCTGGGCGTGGCTCGACGAGACCTCGAAGCGCACGGGGGCCGAGTTCGTCGCGATCCCGCACAACTCGAACATCTCGAAGGGGTACATGTTCCAGGACCAGACCCTGCGAGGTGAACCCTTCACGAAGGAAAAGGCCGAAGAGCGCCTGCGCTGGGAACCCGTGGTCGAGGTGACGCAGATCAAGGGCGATTCGGAGACCCACCCCAGCGTATCCCCCGACGATCCCTTCGCCGACTTCGAGACCTATCCCTACTACATCCAGAACGATCCACCGCCCTACGAGCCGCATCCCGGAGACTACGTGCGCTCGGCCCTGCGTCTCGGGCTCTCGATCGAAGAGCGCATCGGCTTCAACCCCTATCGCTTCGGCCTGATCGGTTCGACCGACGCCCATACCGGCGTCGCTTCCGCAGAAGAGCCGAACTTCTGGGGAAAGCTCGCCACCGACTCGATCCCGGAGAACAAACTCGGGAATCGAATCGGGCGCGGTGGCGTGAACGGCTGGTCGATGTCGGCTTCGGGGTTGGCCGCGGTGTGGGCCGAGGAGAACACGAGAGAAGCGATCCTCGAGGCGTTCCGACGGCGCGAGGTGTACGCGACGACGGGGCCGCGGATCGGTGTGCGGGTCTTCGGCGGTTGGCAGATCGAAGACGTCGAAGCCGCAGCGAATGCCGAGGTCGTGCCCATGGGTGGTGAACTCGGCACGGCACCCATCGGCGCGCGCCCGAAGTTCATCGTCGAGGTCGCGAAGGATCCCAAGAGCGCGAACCTCGATCGCGTGCAGATCGTGAAGGGTTGGATCGACGCCAACGGCCAGACCCACGAGCGCATCTTCGAGGTGGCCGCAGCTGCTGGGCGCGAACGCAACGCCGACGGTTCCTTCGTCGACGTCGGGAACACGGTCGATCCGTCGACGGGCCAGTACACGAACTCGATCGGCAGCACGCAACTGCGCGCGCTCTTCGACGATCCCGAGTTCGATCCCAGCCAGCCGTCCTTCTACTATGTGCGCGTGCTCGAGATTCCGACGCCGCGGCACTCGGTGTTCGACGCCCTCGCCATGGGGATGGACGGAACCGAAGTCGAGGGGCCGTGGTGGATCCAGGAGCGCGCCTACACGTCGCCGATCTGGTACAAGCCCTGATCGAGCTTCAGATCGGCTGTTTCGCGAGCCGCTTCAACGCGCCGGCCGCTGCGCTGTCTGGGGTGAGTCTGGCGACGGTATTGCGAAGCGCGCAGAGGATCGGGTTCTCGAGCTGACCGACGCGTCCGATGCGTCGCGATTGGTCTTGCACCCAGCGCACGCGACTCGTGCGGCGTTCCACGTGGGCGGCGAGTCGATCCGCGAGTTCGCCGGGCTTCGCGAGTTCGTCGGCGAGCACGGCCGAGTCTTCGAGGGCCATCGCCGCGCCGAGCCCCATGTTCGGCGTCATCGCGTGGGCGGCATCGCCCACGAGCACCACCCTTCCCTCGACCCAGGGGATGCGCGGGATTTCTTCGAGATCGTTGTGGATGAGAGGGACGTCTTCGTCGAGGGCCGCGAGGATGGCGGGCACCTGCCCTCCGAAGCCGGCGAAGCGCTCGCGCAGCCGTGCGAGGCGCCCCGGCTCGGGGTCTTCCGTGCCGCGCGGTGCGTTGGCCACCGCGAAGCAGTAGAGCCGCGCGTCGTCGATGCGAACGATGCCGAAGCGCTGGCCGCGTCCCCACATCTCGCGCATCTCGATCTCGGAGGCAGGAGAGCGGACGACGAAGCGCCAGCATGTATAACCGGAATAGACCGGGGGCACGTCGCCCAGGATGCTCTCGCGCACGACCGAACGCAGACCATCGGCACCGACCACGAGGTCGAAGCGATCGCTCTTTCCATGTGTGAATTGGACGTCCACTCCCGCGTCGTTCTGAGAGAGTTTCTCGATGCTCTGGCCGAGGGTCACGGGGACGCCGGACGCGGCACCGAGCAGGGCTTCGTGGAGTTCGGCGCGGTGGATCGCGATCGTGGGGCCGTGATCGTGACTCAACAGCTCGAAGTCGCTCCCGGCGAGTTGTCTTCCGTTGTGATCGGTGATGCCACCCGCACCGAGGCGGTGGCCCCGCTCGGCGACTTCGTCCGCGATCTCGAGACGTCGCAGCACGCTCATCGCGTTCACGCTCATCACGATGCCCGCGCCGATCGGCGCCCAGGCCGGCGCGCGCTCGACGATCTCGCACGCAATGCCCGCGCGCGAAAGCGACGCCGCGAGGGAAAGCCCGGCAATCCCCCCGCCGACGATCAGCACACGACCTCGGCTCACTGCAGCGCCGCCCCTTCGACCGGGCGCTCGAAGAGCAGGCCGTATTCGAATTCGAACAGGCGTCCCGTGGGCCACGGGTCGAGGGTTTCCAGGTGGACGAAACCCACGGCCTCGAGTTCGCGAATCACGAGGTCGGGTTCGATGCCGTGGCCGCCGCGATCTTCCGGGATGCCTTCGGGCGTCCAGAGGGCCAGCAACGCCAGGGGCCGAAAGTCGACGATCGCGAGGCGACCACCGGGACGCACGCTCTCGAAGAGGCTCCGGGTGAAGGGTTCGGGATCGGTGAGGTGGTGATAGACCGTGCGCAGAAAGATGGCGTCACAGCACGCCGCACCCAGCCCCGTACCTTCGATCTGGGCTTCGCGCACTTCGACGCGATCGGCCCCCGCGTTGCGCGCGGCTTCGGCGATCTCTTCGCGATCTTCGGCCTCGAGTTCCGTGGCGTAGACCAATCCATCGCTGCCGACCTGGTCGGCCAGGGCGATGGCGTACTCGCCTCCACCGGCCCCGATGTCGGCGACCACGCTGCCGTCCCCGACGCGAAGCCATTTCGCAAACTGGTCGACCTCGCCGTCGACGCCACCGCTCGCACAGCCGGAGAGCGCGAGGGCGTGCGCAGCGACGAGCAGACTGCTGAGGAGGAGCGGGCGTTCGGATCGGCCCAACGGCTGAGGCATGGTCTTCCCTCCGGGTCATGTCGGGCGCGAGCGCTCGATGATGTCGACCTCCCCGGGATCCACCAGTGCGGCGAGAGATTTTCTCTTTAACTCGCTTGACAATAATTAATCATATCGTTAAGTATTATCCATCCGGAGCCGATGCAACCGGGACCCCAGCCCGTTCCCCGAGGAGCCCAACATGCCCGAACCCCACGAAAATCCTCGTATTTCCCCCATGTTGAACTACGACGACGCGCCCGCGGCGATCGACTTCCTGTGCCGCGCCTTCGGCTTCGAGGTCGATTACAAGATGGAGATGGACGACGGCCGGATCGGCCACGCCGAACTCTCCTATGGCAACAGCACCGTGATGCTGGCCTCCTCGTTTCCCGAGATGGGCCTGGTGAGCCCGCGGAAGTTCGCCGAGCGCTACAGCCAGATCTACTGCGTGGTGGACGACATCGAAGCCCATCACGAAACCGCCCGCCGCGAAGGCGCGACGATCGCGGCCGAACCCAAGCGTGCCGACTACGGGGGCTGGAACTACCGCGCGGTCGATCCCGAAGGGCACCGCTGGTATTTCAGTCAACTCGACCGCGACTCGGCGGCGGGGGACGACGCGTGAGTGCCGCGCTCGATCACACGGCGGCGGAGCTCGACCAGACCTTCGCCGCCCTCGCCGACCCGACACGAAGGCGTGTCGTCGAGCTGCTGCGCGAGCGCCCGCGACGCGCGGGTGAGCTCTCGACCGCCTTCGGGATGAGCCCCCCGGCGATGAGCCGCCACCTGCGCGTACTGCGTCGGCGCGGCTTGATCGAGGAGGACCGCGTGGAAGAAGACGCCCGCGTCCGTGTCTATCGTCTGGCTCCGGATCGCTTTCGCGAACTCTCGGCCTGGGTGCGCGAAGTCGAAGCCTTCTGGACCGATCAACTCGAAGCGTTCCGGCTGCACGCCGAAGGCCAGGGCGAGGCCGACGCCTCCGGAGACGAAAAATGACGACCCGTCAGAAGGTTCGCGTATCCACACTGGTCGACGTCCCCAGCGATGTGGCGTTCAAGATCTTCACCGAAGAGACGGATCTCTGGTGGCAGCGCGGCTTCCGTTTTCGAGCGAGCGCCGATCCCGAGAGCCGATTGCATTTCGAGGGCGGCGAAGGGGGGCGCCTGATCGAACGCGCACCGGACATCGAGGGCGGAGAGTTCGAGTTCGGACGCATCCTCGTCTGGAAGCCGGCCGAACGACTCACCTTCGAGTACCGGGCGAAAGCGACCGAACCCGGCGAAGAGAGTGAGGTCGACGTGCGCTTCACGGCCGAAGGCAAGGCGACGCGCATCACCCTCACCCAAACCGGTTGGGCAGAGCTGCGCGACGATCACCCGGTGCGCCACGGCCTGGTGGGCGAGGCCTTCCTCGACATGCTGGCGGTCTACTGGGCCGATCTGCTGCACGCCGCGCGCGTGCGGGCGAGCGAGCGCACTTCGTGAGCGACCCCGCACCCGTGGGCGCTGGCGCACCCGGAGGTGGCCACGCGCGCGCCACCGTGTTCATCCTGATCACGATCCTGCTCGATACGATCGGCTTCGGGATCATCGTGCCCGTGATGCCGGAGCTCATCATGGAGCTCACCGGCCAGGGGTTCGGTGGGGCCGCGAGTTACGGAGGGTGGCTGCTCGGCATCTATGCGCTCACCCAGTTCGTCTTTGCTCCCGTGCTGGGCAATCTGAGCGATCGCTTCGGGCGGCGCCCGGTGCTCCTCGGCTCCCTCACCGCCTTCGGCCTCGACTACGTGCTGATGGGGCTCGCGCCGACGATCACTTGGCTCTTCATCGGACGCATCCTCGCCGGCATCTTCGGCGCGACCCACGCCACCGCAAACGCCTACGTGGCGGATATCAGTCCGCCGGACGAGCGCGCGAAGCGCTTCGGTTGGATCGGCGCCACCTGGGGCATCGGCTTCATGATCGGCCCGGTGATCGGCGGCTTCCTCGGCGAGTTCGGTCCGCGCGTTCCCTTCTTCGTCGCCGCGGGGCTCGCGCTGCTCAACGTGGTGTACGGCTTCTTCGCCCTTCCCGAGTCGCTACCCCGCGAACAGCGCCGGCCCTTCGTCTTCACGCGGGCGAACCCCGTCGGCGCGATCATGCAGATGCGCCAGTACCCGATCGTGCTCGGGCTCTTCGTCCCCATGGTCTTCTACCAGATCGCCCACGATGCCAACCCGAGCACCTGGTCGTTCTATACGATGCTGAAGCTCGGTTGGACGGAGCGCGATGTGGGGCTCTCGATGGGCGCGGTGGGTCTCGCAATGGCGTTCGTGCAGGCGGGCCTGATCGGCGTGATCCTGCAGCGCTTCGGCGAACGCATGGCCGTCATCCTCGGCTACGCGATGATGGCGCTCTCCTACTTCGGCTTTGCCTACGCGACCGCGGGGTGGATGATGTACGCCTTCGTGCTGCCCTTCGCCCTGGGTTCGATCGTGACCCCGGCGATCCGCGGCATCCTCGCGAATCAGGTCCCCGCCAATGCGCAGGGTGAATTGCAGGGCGCCGTCTCGAGCCTGATGAGCCTCACGGCGATCATTGCGCCGCTCATCATGACCCAGCTCTTCGGCTACTTCACTTCGGATGTCGCGGTGATCTACTTCCCGGGTGCCCCCTTCTTCCTGGCCGGGGCCCTGGTGGTGATGAGCCTGCTCGTCTTCGCGCGCATTATGTCGGTGGCGCCGCAGCCCGTCGTGGACTCGCCGCGCTGAGCCACCTCGAACGGCCGGTGTTGCCAACCCCCCGCCCTGCGTTGCAGCATAGACTGCGTGACGCAGCCCACCCCATGCCCCGAGATTCGCGCGTCCTTCGATGCCCTTTCGGCCGAAGAGCTCTTCACTTCGTCGCGTATCAAGTGGCGGTTGTTCGGCGAGGGCGTGCTTCCCGCCTGGGTGGCGGACATGGACTTTCCCGTTGCGCCCGAGATCACGCGCACCCTGCGCGAACTCGTCGAACGCAATGACTTCGGTTACCACGCGGTGCCGTTGTCACCGCAGCTGCGCGAAGCGTTGGTTTCGCGCATGGACAACGTCTACGGATGGAAGGTGGAACCCCTGCGCATCGTTCCCCTGGTGAACGTGGTGCAGGGGCTCGACCTCGGCGTCTTGCTGCACAGCGAGCCGGGCGAAGGCGTGATCATCCAGACCCCCATCTACCCGCCCTTTCTCGAGGCGGTGGCGGGGAGTGGAAGACGGCTCGTCGAGAACGCGCTGGTGCGCGGCGACACGCGCTTCGAGATCGACTTCGATCGACTGCAACGCGACGTCACTCCCGACACGCGCGTCTTCATGCTCTGCAATCCCCACAACCCGACGGGTCGGGTCTTCGAGCGGGACGAGCTCATGCGGATCGCCGAGTTCGCAGAAGAACACGACCTCGTCGTCGTCTCCGACGAGATCCACGCCGACCTGCGTTATCCGGGGCATCCCCACATCCCATTCGCGACGCTCGGACCCGAAGTCGCGGCGCGAACGATCACCCTCGTATCCGCCACCAAGGCGTTCAACCTGGCGGGGCTTCCCTGCGCCTTCGCGATCTGCGGCAGCGATCGCACGCAGAAGCCCTTCAGCGAACTGCCGCCTCACGTGCTGGGCCACTGCGGAATCCTCGACGACGCCGCCACCTACACCGCATGGACGGAAGGCGAGACCTGGCTCGCCACGGTGCTCGACTACCTCCTCGAAAACCGGCGCGTCGTGGGCGAGTTCGTCGCGAAGCACCTGCCCGATGTCGTCTACCACCCACCGGAAGCCACCTACCTGGCGTGGCTCGATTGCCGCGCCCTCGACCTCGGCGATCCCACGCGCTTCTTTCGCAAGCAGGCGAAGGTCGCCCTCACCAACGGCCGGGACTACGGATCGCCGGGCGAGGGCTTCACGCGACTCAACTTCGCGACCTCGAAGGCGATCCTGCAGGAGATCCTCGAACGCATGGCGAAAGCCGTGGAGAACCGAACGGACACGAATCGATGACCCCGAATGCTCCAGTCCATGTCCACCTCGTCGCCGGCGGCTTTCCGCGCGGTAGCGCGGCGGGACACGACATCGACTACGCGCGACTTCGGCTGCTCGAACTGCTCCAGGGCAGTGGGCGTGCGACGACCACGGTGGCCCCCGACTTCCGCGACATCGAGGAGTGGTTGCCGAAGAGCGACGTGCTCGTCAGCTACGTGGCCGGCCCCTTCCCCGACGGCGAGCAGTCGAAGGCACTCGCGAGCTGGCTCGACGCGGGCGGGCGATGGCTGGCGCTCCACGGAACGAGTGGCGGCAAGGCGGTACCGCTACCCGACGATCGCCCCGGACGCACGATGGCGAAGCTCGCACACCACGAGGTGCTCGGCGCCTTCTTCATGAACCACCCGCCGATCCGGAAGTTCAAGGTCGACGTCGCCGACCGCGATCACCCACTCACGAAGGGTCTCCCCGAAGCCTTCGACGTGATGGACGAGCTCTACTTGATCGAACTCACCGCACCCGAAGAGACACAGGTGTTGTTGACGACCGCGGACCTCTCCGCCGACGACCCCGCACCGCGCGCCTTCGGTTTCACCTACGACGAGGACGTCTCGGTCGGCGAGGACGGTCGCACGCGCGCCGTGGGCTACGTGCGCGAACACGGCCGGGGTGCCGTCGCCTACTTCGCCCTCGGCCACTGCCACACGCCTTCGACGAACATCCAACCCTTCGTCGACGAGAGCGTGGCGGCCGACAAGCAGACCCCCCTCGAATTTCGCGGGCCGTGGGAGACCGACGCCTTCGAGCGCCTGCTCCACAACGCAATCGATTGGGGGCTCGACGCCCAAGGATCCGACTGATCGCGCGCGTCAGCCGAGCGTTCGCATCAAGCCGATTGGTCGATGTCCGCCGTGTCGGAGATCACCCCATCCTTCTTCGGGATACCGCCCTGCACCATCGCGTCGCCGTCGGCCCACTCGCCGTGAGCGGTGAGCCAGAGGCGCAGCAGGTGGCGCTTCTTCTCGGGTTCGTCGAAGTCCTCGTACTCGGTGCGCGCGTGGAGCGCCGTGTTGTTCTTGAGGAAGTTGATCTCGCCGGGCTCGAGCTTCATCTCGAGGTGGAGGGCGGGATCGTTCGCCAACTCGTCGATCAGGTCGAGCAGGCCGCGCTGCTCTTCGGTGAGTCGCGGGGCCTCCGGGTGCCGCTGGGCGTTGCGGATGTACCAGGGGATATAGAAGAAGCTCAAGCGGCCGTCGGCGTAGCGACAGATGGGGAGCTCGAAGTAGGGAAGCTGGCCTTCCTTCTCCTGGCCGTGGCTGTCGAAGCAGAAGGGTTCGTAGAGCAGGTGGATCCACTCGGGCTTGCGCTGACGAATGGCTTCGTAGAGTGCGGTGGTGCTGACGAAGCGGTTCTCCCCGCCCGACCGTCCCTGGCGCAGACACAAGAGCGCAACGACGTCGGCGCCATCGCTGTGGAAGTCCAGGTCGACGCGCGTCTTGTAGAGACGCACCGTCGGGTCCCCTGCGTCGGCCCCGGTGTCGCGGATGTGCCCGAGCACATCCCCCGCGGCGTTCTGGGAGACGGCGGTGCCCATGTAGAGGCCGATGCCGAAGAGCATGAGCGCGCCGTCTTCGTCGCTCTTGCCCTCGACGGGCAAGCCCTTCACGTTGATGAAACCGCGGCCCGTCTCGAGTTCCTTCATCCAGCTGGCGATCGAACCCGTGAGTACGCTGAGTGGGAAGTCTTCACGCGTCAGCGCCTCGAGCGGCCTTCCCGACGCCTTCGCAACGGCGAGGGCCTTCTCGATGTCGGCGACCTCGGCCTCGTTCAACCGGTGGATCCAGACATCGCTTTCCGCCAGTTCCGGTCCCTTCCAATTGGAAGGGACGTGGAGCTCCTCGCGAAGGATCTCGGCCGACATCAACAGCAGCTCCCGCTGGCCGGGCTCTGTTCGCTGATCCCGACCGGAGCTTCCAACTCGGGAGGCTGGGCGCCGAAGGTCTCGGAATCTTCGAGCACCTCGTACCACTCCCAGCGCATGCCGTCGGGTTCGTTCACCCAGACCTTGTTCTGCTTGGCGTAGCAGCAGGTGGATTCGTCTTCGACGAGGGTCTCCATGCCGGCTTCGCGCAGGCGCTGGGTCGCGACGCCCACCTGATCGTCTTCGAAGACCTCGACGCCGAGGTGATTCAAGCGCTCTTCGGCTTCGGGCACTTCGAAGAGCACCAGCTTGAGCGGCGGCGCATCGATCGCGAAGTTCGCGTAGCCGGGCTTCCGCTTGTGGGGCTCGACGCCGAACATCTTCGAGTAGAAATCGACGGCCTGATCGATGTCTTTCACGTTGAGGGCGAGTTGCAGTCGCATGGGGTTCTCCTTGCGTGGTCGGTTGGAGTTGGAGCTGGAGCTCAGTCGCTTTCGGGACCTTCGGGCGCGCAGCCCCCGGCACCGGCGCAACAGTTCTCGGTCAGGAAGCCGAGCAACGCGTTCATGGTTTCGAAAGCGGGCGCGTAGATGAGGGTTCGGCCGTCGCGCTCGCAGTGGATCGCGCCACAGGCCTTCAGTTCCTTGAGGTGGAACGAAAGGGTCGCGGCGGGAACGCCGAGTTGCGTGGCAATGGC
>JANQEL010000092.1 GCA_028278345.1 Myxococcota bacterium | reverse complement strand
TCTGGTGCTGCGCGAGATGGGCGTCGTCATGGTCGCGATGATGGTGGCGGGACGCTCGGGCAGCGCCTACACCGCCGAGCTCGGCTCGATGAAGATGCGAGAAGAGATCGACGCGCTGCGCACGATGGGGTTCGATCCTCTGGAGATCCTCATCCTGCCGCGCATCGTCGCGCTTGTTATCGCGCTGCCGATCCTGACGTTCATCGGGTCGATGGCGGCCCTGGTCGGGGCGGCGCTGGTCAGTTCGGTCTATGCCGGCATCGGGCCGGAGATCTTCTTATCGCGGCTGCGCGATGCGATCGAGGTCGACGACTTTGTGGTTGGAATGGTCAAAGCCCCCTTCATCGCCCTTATCATCGGCATTGTCGCCTGTATCGAGGGGCTGAATGTGCAGGGCAGCGCCGAGTCGCTCGGGCTGCACACGACGGCTTCCGTGGTCAAATCGATCTTCCTGGTGATCGTGATCGACGGCCTGTTCGCCGTGTTTTTCGCCGCAATTGGGATGTAGGCATGGCGGCGCTCGGGAACGAAGCGGTGATCGGCGTGCGCGACCTCGTCGTCAGCTTCGGCGAGGCCGTCGTGCTCGACCGCGTGTCGCTCGATGTGTTGCGCGGGGAGATCCTCGGCTGTGTCGGCGCATCGGGCGTCGGCAAATCGGTCTTGATGCGAACGATCATCGGCCTGTTGCCGCGCCGGGCTGGCCGGATCGCGGTGTTCGGGGCCGAGCTCGACGGGTTGAGCGAGCAGGGCCTGCGCGCAATCGAACGGCGTTGGGGCGTATTGTTCCAGCAAGGGGCGCTGTTCTCTTCGCTGACGGCGCGGCAAAACGTGCAGTTTCCGATGCGCGAGCATCTGCGCCTATCGCGGAGGCTGATGGACGAGATCGCGGTGGCCAAGCTCGAAATGGTGGGACTTTCGCCCGATGTCCGCGACAAATACCCGTCCGAACTGTCGGGCGGCATGGTCAAGCGGGTGGCGCTCGCCCGCGCGCTCGCACTCGATCCCGACATCGTCTTTCTGGAC
>JANQEL010000286.1 GCA_028278345.1 Myxococcota bacterium | reverse complement strand
ACCATGCGCGCCCAATCGACCTCGGCCGTTCGGCCGAAGCCGTTGCAGGCTTCGCATGCGCCGATGGGGCTGTTGAACGAGAAGAGCGCCGGGGTGGGTTCAGCGAAGACGCGCCCGCAGCCATCGCAGGAGAAGGCCTGGCGGTAGCGTTCCCGCGAGCCACCCGGTTCGAATACGACGACCTCCCCTGCGCCCTCGCGGAACGCATTGGCGATGGCTTCGCCAAGGCGTGGCGGAGCCACTTCCTCCTTCAACGCGAGCCGATCGATCAGCAGCAGCGCGTCCTTCCACAGGGCCTTCAAGCGGGTGAGGGTGATCTCGCTGACATCGACGATCTCGCCAGCGGCATCGACCAGACGGCCGAAGCCGCTCTTGACGAGGCGATCGCGACGCTCGCGAAAGCCCTCTTTGGGCAGGGCGACCAACGGAGCGCAGATGACCAGGCGCTTCCCCGCATGGCGCTCGGCGATGCGCGCGGCCACGTCGGCCACGTGTCCGGGTTGGGCCACGCGATCGCAGTCGCGACAGCGCGTGACGCCCACCTTCGCGAAGAGCAGGCGAAGCAGATCGACGATCTCGCTCGCTGTCCCCACCGTCGAGCGCGCGTCCTGAACCGTGCGGCCCTGCTCGATCGCGATCGTCGGCGGCAGGTTGGAGATCGCATCCACTTCGGGCCGCGGCAGGCGTTCGAGGAACTGCCGGGCGTAGGTCGAGAGCGAGGTGACGTAGCGCCGCTGCCCCTCGGCATACAGGGTGTCGAAGGCGAGGGTCGACTTACCCGAACCGGAAACCCCCGTGACGACGGTGAGGGATTCGATGGGAACACGACAGGAGAGGCCCGCGAGATTGTGCGAGCGGGCGTTATCGATCTTGATGTCGCCGGTTTCGATGTCGTCGGTTTCGATCTCGCGGTCCGTCGCTCAGTCCTCGCCGCGCGCTGCGTTGCGACGGGCGGTCTCCGCGTAGCGCAGCTTGCCGCGGGACTGTGCGGCGTCGGCGCAGCGGCTCCAGGTCGCCCGGTCGAGTTCTTCCTCGAGCACGCGGGCGACCGCCTGGAGCAGGAAGGGGTCGCCCTCCTCTACCGCTTCGTCGGCGATTCGCTGCAGGGCCTCGCCGTCATCGGCCTTCGCGAGGAACTCGATCGCTTCGTTGCGGCGACCCTCGGCGAGGTAGGCCTCGGCGATCTGACTCGCGCGCTTCGCGTCGAGATCCTGCTCGATCAGGTGCCTGCGCTCGAGGGGTCCGGGTATCGAAGAACGCGCCATGACGTCTCCTGCCTGTGCATTGGGTTGGAGCGGGAGGTGTAGTCGATTCGACCGCCTCAGTAACGCTCGACGTTGGCATCCACCGTGAGCGACCAGGCCTCGATGCCGCCTTCGAGATTCGTGACGTCCCGGAAACCCGCAGCCAGGAGGGTCTTGCAGGCGCGTTCGCTGCGACCGCCGAGATGACACATCACGATCAACGGGCTCTCGCGATGGCCGGCGAGTTCGTCGAGGCGCTCGGGCAGTTCGTCCACGGGGATCAGGATCGAGCCCTCGAGGCGAGCCCGCTCGAATTCGTCCTGGTTCCGCACGTCGAGCAGCAGGAAGTCGTCGTCGCCGGCCTGCTTTCGCGCGAGGCGTTCGGCCAGTGCGGTTGCGCTGATGACGCGGACTTCGGGCTCGTCGCCCCTCGGCGGCAGGCCGCAGAAGCCCTCGTAGTCGATCAGCTCGCGGATCGTCGGATGCTCACCGCAGACCGGGCAGGCTGGGTCCTTCTTCAGCTGGAATTCGTTGAACTCCATGCGCAACGCGTCGTAGAGCAGTAGCCGACCAGCGAGGGGCGAACCGGCACCGGTGATCAACTTGATCGCTTCGGTGGCCTGAATGGTCGCGATGATCCCCGGAAGCACGCCCAACACCCCACCCTCTGCACACGACGGCACCGCGCCCGGAGGCGGCGGCTCGGGAAACAGGCAGCGGTAGCAGGGACCGCGCGTGGCATCGAAGACCGAGGCCTGCCCCTCGAAGCGGAAGATCGAACCGTACACGTTCGGTTTGCCCAGCAGCACGCAGGCGTCGTTGCTCAGGTAGCGCGTGGGGAAGTTGTCGGTGCCGTCGATCACCACGTCGTAGTCGGCGAAGATCTCGAGGGCGTTGTCCGACGAGAGCCGCGTCGCGTGGACGTCGACCTCGACGTCGGGGTTGAGGGCCTGAACGCGCTCGCGGGCCACTTCGACCTTGGGTCGCCCGACGTCCTCGGTGCGATAGAGGATCTGCCGCTGCAGATTCGAGGCATCGACGACGTCGTCGTCGACCAGGCCAATCCGCCCGACTCCAGCCGCCGCGAGATAGAAGGCCAGCGGAGAGCCCAGCCCTCCGGCCCCGATCAACAGCACGCTCGACTCGAGCAACTTGCGCTGCCCCTCGAGCCCCATCTCCGGAAGCGTCAGATGGCGTCGATAGCGGTCGAACTGCTCGGGCCGGAGCGGCGGCCTGGCGGCGCCTTGCGGGTTCATCGAACGCCGACCTCGTGCATCAGTCTTCGCGCGGCGGCAGGACGACGACCTTGTAGGCCTTGCGCGGCTTGTCGACGAACCTCCACGACACAGTGACCCAGTCGCCCTTTCGGATCTTCTTCACCGACTTCTTCTCGCCGGTCACTTCCGTGTCCTTGATGAAGACGAAGGAGACCTTGTCGCCCTGGCGATTGTCGACGATGAACTTCTTCTTCTTCACCATGTCGATGCGGCCGGTGAACTCGCGATAGGGCTCGTCGGCCGCAAGCGCCGGAAGGGTGAACGCCGCGAGCAGGGCCGTAGTGAAAGTGGCGATCAACGCGGTCATCACGGTGCGTCGGGTCATGGTGTGCTTCCTCCAGATCTCGGGGCCTGTCTTGCCGCCCTCAGGTGCAAGCTTCGACGGCGCCGAGTGCTTCGCCATTCAATCGGCAGGCAAACTAGCGCAACTCACCAGCGAAGATGGCGCCAGCTCCAGATTGGCGCGCCGACCGGGGAGTCAAGTGCGGCGCGAAGCGGAACGCGAATCGCCTGCCTACTGGGCGTAGACGTAGGCCGCACCGGAGTTCGTTCCGGCCTGGCTGTCCGTGGGCGTACCCACGACCACCGCGTCGACCTGAGTGGTGGCGGAGGTGCCGAAGCGGTCGAAGGGTCGTCCACCGCTCGACCGCAACCGCTCGACCAGTTCCCATTCGCCCGCGAGGGCGTCGAACTCGTAAACCAGGGCCGTCCCGGCCTGTGAGCCGAAGAGTCGATCCCCGGGCACGCCGGCGACGGCGCGTTCCACTGCACCGTCCACGACCGCGACGCTCATCCCGTGGTTCGAGTTGGCGTCGGATTCGTTCGAGAAGAGCATTCGCGTTTCGAAGATCCAGTTGGAGGTGCCGTCCCAGCGGTAGACGAACCCACTTCCCACTCCGTCCCTCTTGCGACGCGAATTGCATCCCAGGGCTTCGTCCCGGGTCTCGACGAACGGGCTACCGAAGGCGACGAGATCTCCATCGATGTCGGTGGAGGAACCGAACGCGCCCTCGGTCCAGACGTGGGGAACGCTGTCCTCCCCGCTGAGCAGCAGGTCGTAGTTCACGATTTCGCAATCGAAGGGTTCGCGGCGACCGAAGACCTGGACCTCGTCGTCGAAGTCGGCACCGTCCCAGCGGTAGACGTAGCCCGTACCTGCGTTTCTCTGGGAGTTGATGGCGGGAAAGTCCTGACCCGGATTCGGATCCGGAGTGGGATCGAATTCGGGTGGATTGAAGTCGTTGCCGGGTGCACCAACGCTGATCGACGTGCCATCGGTGGCGACGGCCGTGCCGAAGAAATCGCCGGCCGCTCCATCGCTCGCCGTGATCTTCTGGTCCTCGGGCCAGGTGCCCCCGGTGTCACCGAACACGTACACCGCCCCCGCGCCGGCTCCGAGATCGCCATCCAGGGGGGCGCCCACCACCGCGGTCGTACCCGAGATCGAGACGGACTGACCGAAGGCCTGACCGGCCACGCGGGGGGCGGGAACGATCCGCTCCTCCTGTACGAACCGGGTTCCATCGTGCCGGAAGACGTAGGCCGCGCCGGCATCGTCATCGGCCGTGTCGTCGTGGCCCCGTGCTCCGACGATCAGCACGTCCCCCGACAGGGACACGGACCCGCCGAAGCGATCGAACGCCTCGGCGTCGTCTGCCCGCAGCGTCTGCACCAGCTCCCAGTCGTCGCCGTCGCGCTCGTACACGAAGACGGCACCCGCGTTGATCGCACTGCCGTTGTCATCGGGTGCGCCGACCGCCAGGCGATCTCCGGAGATCTTCATCGAGGCCGCGAAACCCGTGCCGAACTCGTTGTCTCCCCGGGTGACCATGCACTCGTCGGCGTCACAGCCGGAGTCGCGACTGCCACCCGAGCCATTGCGGCTGTTGCAGCTCACGGCAGCCAGGACAGACAAGACCAGTGCGACCCACAACCAGGGTTGGTGCGTGCGCAGCATGCGGCAGCTCATAGACAACAGCTCACCTTTAACGATCGTCCATGGATCGAAGAGAAGTATGAATCGTGCCGACGAATCGGCCGGGTGCGATCTGGCGCCGCACCGAAGGTCCCCGGCGCGGCGATTCAGCCTAGAACAACCGTTGCGTCTTTTCAGCACGGGCCCCAGCGCGGGGAATGGGCCGTCTCGCGCGTGGTAGCGGCGGCCGGAGTCGAACCGGCACGTCCTTGCGGACAACGGATTTTGAATCCGTCGCGTCTACCAATTCCGCCACGCCGCCACGCGGCCGCGTACCCTACCCGAAGCGCCCTGCCCGCGCCTCACGGTCCACCTGAACCCCATGGGGATTCGCCGGCCGAGATGCATTCGACCGTGGGTGTTTTGACAGTACTTGGGGCCGGCGGTAAGGTGCCGCTTCCGCGTGGGGCCGTAGCTCAGTTGGGAGAGCGCCTGAATGGCATTCAGGAGGTCGTCGGTTCGACCCCGATCGGCTCCACCACGCCTTCTTTCGCCGACACACTGACGCGGCGGCCGTCATCGCCGATGCCCATGGTGCCGGCGGCGACTCGAGCGATCGACTTCGCGCTCGCCCCCGCGCTCGCGCTCGCCCCCGCGCTCGCGCCCGTCCAGGCGCTCGCCTTTGCTTGTCAGCCCATGTCGAAGATGTTTGACTAGGCCGCGCTCTCGGAGGGACTGCCCAGGTTTCTCCTTGCGATTCAATCGCTAGAGCGAATTCGACGTCCTGCTTCCGAAACGCCCCCTCGTGGTTCGCCGCGAAGTGCCCTCCGGCCCGCGTTCGAGTTTCGGACACGGGACAAACCGGAGGCGACCATGAGCCAACAGGCTTCGGGCGGAGGGGAACTCCTCCGCGCCGATCACGTCATGGAGTACGCGTACAAGCGCTCGCTCGGCAGCGTACTCAGCCACTTCTTCACCGGGCTCCGCGACCGCAAGGCCTACGGCATCAAGACGAAGGCCGGCCGGGTCCTCGTGCCCCCCGCGGAATACGACCCCGAGACGGGCGAGGAGACCTCGGGCTTCGTCGAGGTCGGTCCCGGAGGCACCGTCGAGTCCTGGACCTGGATCGGGGTCCCCAAGGAGAAGAACCACCTCCAGGAGCCCTTCGCCTGGGCCCTGGTGAAGCTCGATGGGGCCAACACCGCCCTGCTCCACACCGTCTCGGGCGTGAGCGAAGACCAGATGCAGACCGGCATGCGCGTGAAGATCCACTGGGCCGACGAGACCGTCGGGCGCATCCAGGACATCGCCTACTTCGAACCGGAGAACCCTTCATGAGCGAAGAAGCGACCGAACCCGTCAAGGTGCTCGTGACCCCCGTGAAGTGCGCGTATGACTTCACCCCCGGGCAGGCGACCACCAAGTTCCTGCGCGCGATGGAGCAGGGAAAGATCATGGGCCAGGCCTGCGATGGTTGCGGGAAGGTCTACGTGCCCCCGCGCGGCGCCTGCGCGCGCTGCGGGCGCGCCACCAGCACGGAAGTCGAGCTGAAGGACACCGGCACGGTCGTGAGTTTCTCGATCGTGCGCGTGCCCTCGGAGAACATCCAGGTCGAGCTGCCCTACGTCGCCGCGAACGTCTGTCTCGATGGCGCCGACATCGCCTTCACCGCCCTGATGCAGGACTGCCCCGCGGATGAGGTGCGCATCGGCATGCGGGTGAAGGCCGTGTGGCTCCCGAAAGACCAGTGGACGACCTCGATGACGAACATCGACCACTTCGTCCCCCTCGACGAGCCCGACGTGCCCTTCGAGAAGATCAAGGAGATTTCGTGATGCGCAGAGTCGCGATCGTGGGCTACGCGCAGACGCCGTACGTCCGCACCGAAGTCCGCCGCAACGAAGTCGAGATGTTGATGTCGATCATCGACGAGCTCTACAGCACCTCGGGTTTCAGCAAGGACGACATCGGCTTCACCTGCTCGGGCAGTACCGACTACCTCGCAGGCCAGGCCTTTTCCTTCGTCGGGGCCGTCGACGCCCTCGGCGCCTGGCCGCCCATCAACGAGTCCCACGTCGAAATGGATGGCGCGTGGGCGATGTACGAAGCCTGGGTCAAGATCCAGACCGGCGAGATCGACACCGCGCTCGTCTTCTGCTTCGGACGTGCCTCGATGGGCGATCCCGCGCAGACGATGATCCTGCAACTCGACCCCTACACCCTCGCGCCTCTCGGGGCCGATGCGCCGGCGCTCGCCGCGTTGCAGGCCCGGGCCCTGATCGACGCCGGCAAGGCGACCGAACGACAGATGGCCGAGATCGCGGCGCGCAGTCGCGCCTCGGCGAAGGACAACCCGGAAGCTCAACTCAAGGGCGACTCCGACGTCGACGCGTTGCTGGCCGAGCCGTATGTCGCCTCGCCCCTGCGCAAGCACGATCTCCCGCCGATCACCGACGGGGCCTGCGCGATGATCATCGCGGCCGAAGAAGCCGTGTCGAAGGCGTCGAAGCCTCCGGTCTGGATCACGGGGCTCGACCATCGCCTCGATGCCCACCAACCGGGCGTGCGCGACCTCACCGTCTCGCCTTCGACCCAGGCCGCGGGTGAGCACGCGGGGGTCAGCAAGGGCCGGATCGACTTCGCCGAACTCCACGCCCCCTTCAGTCATCAGGAGATCATCCTGAAGGAAGCCCTCGGGCTCGGGGACGACGTGCCCATCAACGCTTCGGGCGGCGCACTCGCAGCCAACCCGCTGATGTGCGCCGGCCTCGCACGACTCGGCGAAGCCTATCGGCAGATCCTCGCGGGCAAGGGCCAGCGCGCGGTCGCCCACGCGACCAGCGGTCCCTGCCTCCAACAGAACCTGGTCGCCGTGTTGGAAGGAGACTCCTGATGGCCACGAATCATCATGCAGCCGTGATCGGGGTCGGCCAGACCGACTTCGACGCCAAGCGCATCGACGTCTCGCAGGTCGGCCTGATTCGCGAAGCCGCCAAGCGCGCTCTCGAAGACGCCGATCTCGAGTGGAAGGACATCGACGCCGTCGTGATCGGCAAGGCCCCCGACATGTTCGAGGGGGTGATGATGCCCGAACTCTTCCTCGCCGAAGCGCTGGGGTGTGTGGGCAAGCCGATGCTGCGGGTCCACACCGCGGGCAGCGTGGGCGGCTCGACCGCGATCGTGGCGTCCTCCCTCGTGCAGGGCGGCATCCACGAACGCGTGCTCACGGTGGCCTACGAAAAGCAGAGCGAGTCGAACGCCATGTGGGCGCTCTCGATTCCGATCCCCTTCACACCGCGCGTCGTCGCCGGGGCTGGCGGCTTCTTTGCGCCGCTGATCCGCGGCTACATCCAGCGCTCGGGGGCACCCGAGGATACGGGCATCCGGGTCGCGCTGAAGGATCGTTTGAATGCGCTCAAGAACCCCTATGCCCACCTCAAGATCCCCGACGTGACCTTCGAGATGATCGAATCCTCACCGATGCTGTGGGACCCCGTGCGCTACCTCGAGACCTGTCCCTCTTCGGACGGCGCCTGCGCGATGGTGATCGGCAGCGAAAAGGTCGCCAAGTCGAGCGCGAAGCAGCCGGCCTGGATCCACGCCACCTGTATGCGATCGGAGCCCACGATGTTCGCGGGCCGCGATCAGGTGATGCCCCAGGCGGGTCTCGACTGCTCGGCCGAGCTCTACAAGAAGGCGGGTATCCAGAACCCGCGGGCCGAAATCGACTGCGCGGAGATCTACGTCCCCTTCTCCTGGTTCGAGCCGATGTGGATGGAGAACCTCCACTTCGCCCCGATCAACGAGGGCTGGAAGATGACCTACGAAGGCGCGACGGCGCTCGATGGCGATCTCCCGGTCAACATGAGCGGGGGCGTGCTCTCGACGAACGCGATCGGCGCCTCGGGCATGGTTCGCTTCGCCGAGGTCGCGATGCAGATTCGCGGACAGGCGGGCGAGCATCAGATCGACGGCGCCCGCAAGGTGCTCGGCCACGCCTATGGCGGCGGCTCGCAGTACTTCTCCATGTGGATCCTCGGCGACCAGCCGCTCTGATCCCCTCCCCCACTTTCACAGCAGGAGAAACCCCATGGCTGAAATGGGCTTCTGGAGCTTCGCCCAACAGAACCCCGACGCCTTCGCGCTCGCCGATCCCAACGGTCGCGATTGGACCCGAGGCGAACTGCTCGCCGAAGCGAACAAGATCGCCCACGGGCTTCGCGCCCAGGGGCTCGGCAAGGGCGATTGCGTCGCCGTCGTCCTCGAGAACTGCGCCGAGATGTTCCAGCTCTATCTCGCCGTCGGGCAGATCGGCATGTACATGAGTCCGATCAACAACCACCTGACGGCGCCCGAGATCGCCTTCATCGTGGAAGACTCCGGAGCCAAGGTCTTCATCGGTTCCGAACGCTTCCACGACGAGTGCGCGAAGGCGTGCGAGCTGGCCTCGTTCCCGACCGAGAGCGCCTTCTCCCTCGGCACCGTCGAGGGCTTCCGCGGGCTGGACGAACTCAAGGCCCGCCAGCCCGACACCCTTCCCGAGGATCGCTCCGCGGGACAGGTGATGAACTACACCTCGGGCACTACGGGCAAGCCCAAGGGCGTACGACGCCCGCTGGCGGACATTTCCCCCGATCTCGTCGCCACCATGATGTCCGCCTTCCTCGGCATGTTCGGCCTGCAGCCCGAGGACGACAACGTGCACATCTGCGGTTCGCCCCTCTACCACACGGCCGTGCTGATGTTCAGCTCGAATGCGCTGCACTGCGGGCACGGCGTCGTGCTGATGGACAAGTGGCTCCCGGAAGAGATGCTGCGTCTGATCGAGAAGTACCGGGTCACCCACAGCCACATGGTTCCGACCCAGTTCAACCGCCTGCTCAAACTCGACGAGAGCGTTCGCAACAAGTACGACATGAGTTCGCTGCGGGCGATGATCCACGCCGCGGCTCCCTGCCCGATCGAGACCAAGAAGAAGATGCTCGATTGGTGGGGCGACACCATCTACGAGTACTACGCGGCGACCGAAGGCGGCGGCACCCTGGTGACGCCGCAAGAGTGGAAGAAGTATCCGGGCACCGTGGGAAAGGCCTGGGCCAATAGCGACGTCAAGATCTACGACGACGACGGCAACGAACTCGGCCCGGGCGAGGTAGGCACCGTCTACATGCAGCTCGGCCAGGCCGACTTCGAGTACAAGGGCGCGGAGAAGAAGACGCGCGACAACCGCATCGGCAACTATTTCACCGTGGGCGACGTCGGTGAACTGAACGAAGAGGGCTACCTCTTCCTGCGCGACCGCAAGCTCGACATGATCATCTCGGGGGGCGCCAACATCTACCCCGCCGAGATCGAGGCCGAGCTGATCCAGCACCCCAAGGTGGCCGACGTCGCGGTCTTCGGGATCCCCCACGAAGACTGGGGCGAAGAGATCAAGGCGGTGATCGAGGTGGTAGACGGCGTCACCCCGGGTGACGACCTGACGGCCGAGATCCTCGCCTGGTGCGGCGACCGCCTCGCCCGCATGAAGCACCCGAAGTCGATCGACTACGTCGACGCCTTGCCCCGGGACCCGAACGGCAAGCTCTACAAGCGAAAGCTGCGCGACCCGTATTGGGAAGGTCGCTCGCAGATCTGACCGGGCGCCGAACGAAAGACGGGGCAGGAAGCCATCGACTTCCTGCCCCGTTCCGATTCCTGCACCGCAGGGCTCAGGGAGATGTGGGATCGCCCGAGGCCCATGCGATCAGACTCATTCGTAGCTGATCGCCTGACGCGGACAGAGCCGGGCGGCTTCCTGCGCCTTCTCTTTGAGATCGTCGGGGACGTTGTCGATCAGGACCGTCAGCGTGTCGTCGTCTTCGACGCGGAAAATCTCGGGTGCGGCCTTCATGCACAGCGCGTTGGCTTCACACAGGTCGTAGTCGACGACCACCTTCATGACCCTCTCCTTCTCTTCATTGCTTCTTCTTGGCTGCCTGGCTGCAGAGTTCCTGCCGAATCGATCGGCCCGAACCGTCCGGACTCTAGCGAACGGGGAAATCCGCTGCTGCTCGGATCCCTCAATCCAACTGGCCGAGAATCATCCCGCTGGTGGGAATGCCGACCCCGGCGGTCACGAGTACGTGGCCGTTCTTCGCGGGCTGGTTCGTGGAGGTGCCCCGAATCAGGCGCACACCTTCATTCACCCCGTTCATTCCGTGAATATATGCCTCGCTCAACTGGCCGCCGTGGGTGTTGCTCGGTAGTCGACCCTCGCGACGAAGCGTGCCCCCCTTGATGAAGTCCTTCGCTTCGCCCGGCTTGCAGAAGCCGAAGCTCTCGAGCTGCCAGAGCACGATCGACGAGAAGGCGTCGTAGATCACGGCGGCGTCGATGTCGTCGGGGGTGAGTCCGCTCATCTCCCAACACTGACGCGCCACCACGTCCATTTCGGGAAGCACGTGGATCTGCGGGCGATAGAAACTCGTCATCGATTCCTGGTCGGCGCCTGCACCCTGGGCGACGGCGCGGATCAATGCTGCGCCGCCGCAGTCGAGGTCACGCGCACGTTCCGGAGTCGTCACGATGCACGCGGTGCCGCCGTCGGTTTCCTGACAGCAATCGTAGAGGCGCAGGGGATCGACGATCTTGCGCGCCGTTTGATGATCTTCGAGGGTCATCGGGCGCTGGTAGAAGAAGGCGGCTGGGTTGTTCACCGCGTGATTGCGCTGGGCGATGCAGATTTCGGCGAGGTCTTCACTCGTGCATCCCGTTTCGAACATGTAGCGCTGGGTGAACATCGCCACCCAACTCGCCGGGGTCATCAGACCCGACGGCATGTACCAACTCCAGTGGATCAGATCGGAGGTCGTGGGGCCGCCCGACACGCCTTCGCTGTAGCGGGCGCCAGAGCGACCATTCAACGAGCGGTACACGACGACGTACTTGGCCGAACCCGTGGCGACGGCCATCGCCGCCTGGTGCATCACGCCGATCGCGGCGCCACCGCCGTGGGGGGTGCGGCTGAAGAAGGTGAGATCCTTGATCCCGACGGCCCGGGCGACTTCGATCTCGTCGCTCGTATCCATCGTGAAGGTCGTCATACCATCGATGTCTTCCGGCGTGAGGCCGGCGTCCTTGATCGCCGCCGCCGTGGCTTCGCAGGCGAGCTGCAGTTCCGAACGGCCCGAGTTCTTCGAGAACTCCGTCTGGCCGATGCCGACGATCGCGGCCTCGTCTTTCAAGGTGATGGGCATTGCTGATGGACTCCTGTCGCTCGCTAGGGGAGCGCGACGGTGATGGTGCCCGTCACGTGGTTGCCCCAGGTGTTCTTGCCGGCCAACTCGACGACGACGGTCTGGTCGTCGTCGCTTCGCTCCAGCACCTTGCCCGTCATCGTCATCGTCTCTCCGGGCAGGTTCGGGGTGCCGAGCTTGATCGCCACCCGGCGGACCAGCGCGTTGCTCCCGGCCCAATCGGTCACGTACTTCTCGCACAGGCCGTTGGTGGTGAGGATGTTCATGAAGACATCCTGCATGCCGGAGGCCTTCGCGGCGCCGCGATCGTGATGCACGGGGGTGAAATCCTGTGACGCGATCGCGCCACCGACGATCAGGCTCGAGGTGATCTCGATCTTCTGTTCGGGCAGGGTTTCGCCCACCTGGGTCTCTGCGAATTTCTTGCTGCTCATTCGGTTTCTCCTGCGACTTCGATCGGGTAGGGCTCAGGCCACCGGCTTGAACACGACCATCTTGAAGTCGGGGTCCATCTCGCGCACTTCGGCTTCGACCTTCATGCCGATGTGCACCGCTTCGGGGGCGCAATCCACGACGTTGGTCACGAAGCGGATGCCGTCCTCGGGCATGTCGACGACGGCTACGGCCAGCGGGTACTCGTAGCCCGGCACCTCGGGGTAGTGGATCACCACGTAGCTGAAGACCTCGCCCTGCCCGGTCGCGGGAACGGAATCCCAGCGTATCGATTGGCACTCGCCGCACATCGGACGCGGGGGATGGCGCACCGCGCCGCAGTCCTCGCAGCGCTGGATCAGGAAGTGACCGGCCTGTACGCCGTCCCACCACCATTGATTGTCGTGCGCCATGGCTGGTCGGATGCGGGTCGGCTTCGCGGGCGCACCCGAGTCGTCGCTCTCGGTGGCCGCCGGCTGTTCGCCGGGCTCGAACTTGAGCACGCGGAAGGTCATCGAGCCGACCACTTCGTCGTTCTGGTCGGTGAAGGTGGTGCGCGTATTGATGAAGTATCCGATGCCGAGCCCGGTGGCTTTCTGCTCCGAGATGTCTTCGATCACCGTTACGGCGCGGACCCGGTCGCCGAGCCTCAGGTAGCGGTTGTACTCCTGCTCGGTGTTCGTCGCGACGACGCCGGTGTAGCCCACGCTGTCAAAGAGACGGTGGAGCTCCTTCTGCTTGTCGTTCGGATCGTCCTCGCCCGTCGCCATCTCCATGCCGGGCAGGATCCAGGCCTGCAGCATGGTGGGCGGCGCCACGATCTCCCCGTGGACGCTCTTTGCGGCGGCTTCCGCGTCGGTATAGACGGGGAGTTCGTTGTCGAGGGCCTCGCACCAGTGGCGGATCATCGCCTGGTTGATCTCGTCGCGGCCGATCTCGTCGATCCCGATCTCGATCCCGACATAGGGTTCGAGCTTCTTTTCGAAGGCTTCGCGTTCCTTGCCCTGTAGACCCATCTGCGTCCTCGTCGTGCGGTGTTGTGCGGGATGTGCGTGGCGCAGCGCGCTGTACGGCCGCGCGGTCGGCGCGGGCACAGAGACTCGCCAGTGGCGCGGCCCGGCGGCATTCGCGTTTGCCTCGTTCGCGCCCGCCGCGTCCAGCCCTGTGGCCTCGCGCGTGCCGCGTCCGGACGACGCGGCGCGGCGCAACATAGCAACGAGTTCGCGGCCAATCGTGACGAAAGCACTCGGGATTTCGGTCCCTATCCCCCAATCGAACAGGTGCACACACAGCGGGAACTCACCGTGTCAACGGACGGGACCGTTCGGTTCAGGCTTTTCGGGCTGCCGGATGCCGAGTCGCGATCGGTTTGCATTAGAAGACAGCTCGTTTCAGTTCTGCCTATCCGTTGCCGATAGCTGAACGATCGGCGGGTTGCGAAGGTGCAGTTTCCGGTTCACCTGCCATACCGGTGAACTAGCAGTCACGCTGCCGTTTCATGTTTCGAATCCCGTGCGGGTTTGCGGGGCGGGATTCCCCCGGAAGGGTATTGTTCGAATCACGGTTCCATCGAGCCATCGAGACTCAATTCCATGCACGCGCATGCAGTGACCCTTCGCCAGTTTTGCTCCGGCATCCTGGGAAGCGGCGATCTGGAGACGAAGCTGTCTCCGCCGCACCAGCAGGATGGCAGTCCGCTCGACGACAGCGAACCGGGTCACCCGCTCTACATCACGTACCCGGTGCGCAATCCCGAGATCGCCATGGCTTCGGGGCTGCCGAGTCTGCCGAAGATCACCGCGTTGAAGAGCCCGGAAGCGCGCGTGCAATGCCTGGCGCGTTTCGCCCACCACGAGCTGATGGCCGTCGAGCTCTTCGCCTGGGCCCTGCTGCGCTGGCCGGATCTGCCGACTGAGCTGCGCAGGGAATTCGTCCGGGCCCTCGCCGACGAGCAGCGGCACTGCCGCATGTACATCGACCGGGTGGTCGAACTCGGCGGGAGCTTCTTCCAGCCGCCCTATTCGAACTACTTCTGGAAGCACGTGCCCGCGATGTCGAACTCCGAGCACGGTCCCTCCGCCTTTCTCGCCGCAATGGGTCTGACCCTCGAGCAGGCCAACCTCGATTTCACCGCGACCTACCGCGACGCGTTCGCCGCCGCGGGCGACCAGAAGAGTGCCGACGTGATGAACCGGATCCACGAGGACGAGATCCGCCACGTCGCTCTGGCGGCGCATTGGATCAAGATGTTGGGCCCCCCCGGCGCCGACATCATCGAGGCCTACACCGAAGCCGTCCCCTTCCCCCTCTCGGCCGCGCGCGCCAAGGGTCGCAACTTCGACGCCGCCGCCCGACGTCGCGCCGGGCTCGGCCAACCGTTCATCGAGTTCGTCCGCTGTGCGCAGTCATCCCAGAATCGCAGCCGGCGCAAGGCAAGCCCGACGCGCGCCGAGGGGAGCGAGCGCCGAGGCCAGCCGCTGCTCTATCCGAACATCGGCGGCGAAGAACTCCCGGGCAAGGCGGGCACGGTCGTGACCAACACCACGGCTTCGACCCTTCGCCTTTGGCGCATGCTCTTCGGTCCCCGGGCGCGCTTCCTCCCCGCCGTCGTACAGAAGGATTCGGGGATCTCCCTCGAGAAGCTGCACAAGAAGTGGTGGCCCGATGCTTTGGGGCCCGCGCCCACGAGGGCGGCGTTCGAGTGGCTCGACACGGCCCAGGGCGTCGTGCCCTGGATCAGCACGGCGCGCCTGCCTCTGCATCCCTCGACCCAGGGCGCAAGCAACACGGGCGCTCCCGCCGGAGTCGTGGCACGAGTCCACGACAAGGCCTTCGCGAACATGGTGGCCCGCGAAGAACGCCTGCTGCCTCGCGAGATGCGCGATCTCTTCCTCGTCCTCGACGCCGAAACGCTTCTCGCAGGCGAACCCGCGATCGAGCGGATGCGCGAGAAGGTCGCGCAGTGGCCCGGCGAACTCGGCCACAACTTCACCCTGAAGCCGCGGCTCGGCACCAGCGGACGGGGTCGGGTGCCGGGGGTCGATGGCGACGTCGAATCCCCAGCCGTGCGCGGCGCACTCAAGCGTCTCGCCAAGCGGGGCGGCGCGATCCTCGAGCCGTGGTTCAAGCGCAAGACCGATCTGTGCGCGCAGATGTACATCGCCGAAACGGGCGAGGTCACTCTGCTCGGAACGATGGAACAGATCGTGGCACCCTCGGGTGTCTACCTCGGGCACCGCGCCGAGTTCGATTCACGCGGACGCGTGTTTTCCGGTGGCGACCACGAGGAGGCCCTGCGCGAAGCCGCGGCGATCACGGCGAACCGCGCCTTCGCGGAGGGCTTCCACGGCCCGTGTGGCATCGACGCCTTCACCGTCGACCTTCCCGACTGCGAAGGCGTCGAGCGCGAAGTCCTACGCCCCCTCGTTGAGTTCAATGCGCGCTTCACCATGGGGACGATCGCCA
The DNA here is from genome assembly GCA_028278345.1 of Myxococcota bacterium. Lineage (GTDB taxonomy): Bacteria > Myxococcota_A > UBA9160 > UBA9160 > UBA4427 > DUBZ01. Next base: position 3,982 of record JANQEL010000286.1, on the reverse strand, counting down.
TCGGCCTGCTCAAACGTGCGCTCAGGCAGGCGCGCGAAGCCCTCGAACTCGAACCGGGGGAGCGCCGCGCCTTCTACTTCGGTCTCGACATGCCCGAAGGGGGCTGGGAGGCCGCAATCGCGAAGGTTCCCGGCCGCAACCTCCTGGTTCCGCTCTGGCGTGACGATCGCGACGAAGTGAAGCCTGCGCTGCTCTTCGCTGAAGACCGCGCCGCCCTCGATGCCGTGGTCGCCCGCGCGCCCCGCGCCCGGCGCAAGCGCCCCGCAGCCCGCAAATCACGCGTCGCCTGAGCGCCTGCCGCTGCGCGGAGTGGCCCCCCATTCGCACGACTCGCGACCGACCTGGCGCATCGACTTGCCGCCGCTCTGCCGCCCGATTGCACTGGCATTGCAAGCTTCCAGCATGAGTTGACACCCGGGCTTTCCCCCGAGCCACCTACCGACGTTCCCCTGACGTCTCGAGGTGGCCGCCGGTGCCCTCCCCTGGAAAGCGCTTTCGCGATTGGACGGCCCTTGCGTTGCTGCTGGCGACGATCGGGTGCGGACCGGTCTCCGAAGGGCCGCGCGGAGTCGACGACGGTCGCGCGTTGTTTCCGGGGTTCGGTGAGTTCCCCGGGAGCGGAAGCGACGCCGCGCAACGCGGAAGCGAGACGACCGGGATCCTCGACTTCACCCCCGAGGCGACCCTCGACGCCGCGACGATTGCCGCCCACGAAGCCGGACTTGCCGAGCAGTCCGCACAGCGGAAGCAGGCGGTCTTCGAGCGCTACATCGACGACCCCTTTCCTTCACCCGAATCCGAGGTCGCCTCGACCCGTTGCTGGGCCTATGCGGGTTTCATCCTTTCGGCCTATCGCGCGGGGGCCCAGCTCGATCGCGCCGATCGGTACCTGCGCGAGATTCGCGACGACCTCGGCTTCGCGCGCGAGGGGCCGGCCGACGCCTCGCCCTGCTACTTCGCCCTTCCGTTGCTCGTGCGCGTCTACTTCGATCCCCTCGCCGCTTCCCACCTGACCGGCGAAGTACGCGACATCCTGCTCGAGATCCTGCATCGCTACGTCGACGTTCGCAGTCGCGTGGCCACCGCCGCGGGGAGTAGCTGGCGGATCGAGATGAGCGAGAACCACGACGCCATCCAGAAGGCGACCTTCCTGTTGGCGACGCGTGCCCTGATGCTCGCCCCTGCGCCCTATGGTGAAGGCCTCTTCCTGGGCGATGGACACGACGTGGCCACCCACCATCAGAGCTGGGTGTCCTTCTGGATGCGCTACTTCGCCGACCGCGCTCGCGAAGGAATCGGTTGCGAGATCGCGTCCCCCACCTACGCCAAGCACACCCTGGCCTCCTACCTCGGGGTGCGCGACTTCTCCGGAGATCCCGACCTCGCCGCCCGCAGCGAAGACTTCCTACAGCTCTACTGGTCGGACGTGGCGCAGGACTTCCTGCCCGCCGTCGGCGTGCGCGGGGGAGCGGAAACGCGCACCTACAAGGACGCCAACCTCAAGCTCGGATCCCGCCAGTCGACCCGGCCCGCCGCCTATCTCTACGGCTGGCACGACGACTCGCCCGCGGCGATTCATCCCCTCACCCTGATCGTTGCAGCGTCGAACTTCATGCCTTCGGCATTGGTGCACGCACAGGCGACGCAGAAGCAGGAGGGGTTCGCGTACCGCGCCCGGCGCTGCGGTCGCGGAAGCGTCACGCGGATCGACGACGAGCCCCACTACCACATGCAGTTCGACGAAGGCCGCGGCTCCCATCTGCTGCGGACATCCTGGGTGACCGACGCCTACGTGATCGGCGCCCTCACCTTCCACCCGGACGAGCCCTACAACGCGTTGGCGGGGCAGAACCGCGCGATGGGAGTGAGCTTCGCTTCGGGGGTGAACGATCGCATCGTGGTGCACGGGATCGGACGCGATCGCGATGGCACCGTGGGCTACGACGAAATCACGGGGATCACGGCCGAAGACGTGCTGATGGTCGCGCGCGATCCCGAGTACCGGCGCAGCGCGGGTCTGCGCATCTTCGTCTCACAGGGCGCGCTGTGGGATGCGCGCGTGGACGTCGCGGGTTGGTGGTTCAGCCGAACGCCTTCGGCCTATCTCGCGATACGCATTCCCGAAGGGGGTTATCGCGTGGTCGAGGAGAAGCACGGCTTCATGCTCGAACCGGAAGACAGCTGGACCCCCATCGTGATCCAGCTGGGGCGTCCCGATCGCGACGGCAGCTTCGAGGCCTTTCGAGCCCGCGTGCTCGACAATCGCTACGCGCAGGTGCGCGAGCCCCTCACGATCACCAAGCGCGGATTGACGAGCGACGATCACGAACGCGTCGCCTCGAGCGTCCACTACCGCAGCCTGAGCGGTGACATCATTTCGGTCTGGAGCCACAACAAGAGGGTCCCGCAGGTGAACGGGCGGTCGGTGGACCTGCTTCCGGCCCTCACCTACGACAGCCCCTTCATCGCCTCGCGCTACCGGAGCGATCGCGTCACCCTCTTCCACCCCGATTTCGGATCTCGCGAACTCGACTTCAGCGTGACGCCCTGAAGGCTCGCGCGATCGCCGGGATCACTCCGAAGGAGTTGCTTCTCCACCGGCCTCGAGTGCGCGAACCCGCTGCATGATGTGACGCCGCTTCTGCCAGGCGCGACCCGCCGCCCGCATCGCGTCGCCGTAGGCGGGGAGCCGCTCGCGATCGCGCAGCAGCGCGTAGCCGAGGCGCAGCCCCTCCCACGCCAGGATGGCCGGAAGGTCCCGCACGAAGGCACCCGGGCGCTCGTTCTTGATCATCTCGAGGTAGCGGTTCTTGAACGAATGGCGGCGGATCGTGGGATCGACCTGGCGCCAGCGATCGCGACTCCAACCGCGACCGTGCGTCGCACGGGCGTGGGGCACGTAGAGGCACGACCAGCCCAGGAGTCGGGCGCGCCACGCGAGATCCGTGTCCTCGTGATAGCTGTGGAAGTCCTCGTCGAAGAGTTCGCCCTCGACCTCCAGCGAGGCCATCGCCCGGGTTCGCAGCATCAGGGCGGCACCACTCACTCCGAATACTCGCTCGATGCGATCGTACTGGCCGCGATCGCGCTGCTCCGCGCCACGATCCCAGGTCTTGCGACTGCGTTGCATCGCGATGCCCGCGCTGTCGAGGGTGCAGCCATCTCGGCGCATCAACTTCCCGGAGGCCAGGGCCACGTCGGGGCGCGCCTGCATCTCGCACGTCAGGCGCGCCGCGAAGTCGGCTTCGAGTTCGACGTCCGCGTTGAGCAGCAGGACGTATTCGACCTCTTCTCGCACGCGCGCGATCGCGCGATTGGCGCCGGCCGCGAAGCCCCGGTTGTGACCGGGAGCCCATTCGACCCACCCTCGCGCGGCGAAGCCCGCGGCCAGTTGCGCGAGTTCGGGATCGTGATCGACCACGCACACCCGTCCGGGCGCAACCGACTGTGCTTCGACGCTGGCCAGACAGCGCTCGAGAGCCGCGTAGGTGCGGTAGTTGACGATCGCGACGGCGTATCGCGGTTTCACTTCCACCCAGCGTCCCTCAACCCATCTTGGGGTAGACACGATCGAAGTTGCGGATCATCGCCGCCCCCACTGCGATCAACCCGAGGGAGAGGCCCGCGGTGCCCAGGAGGGTCGGCGCGTCGGGCCACGCTCCGCCCAGCAGCACGGCCCGGTAGGCCTCGATCAACGTCGCCATGGGGTTCAGGCGCAGGGCGAAGCGGTACTCGATCGGCACCGAGTCGATCGCGTAGAAGACTCCGGAGACGAAGAACAACATGCGGAAGACGTGGCTCAGCATCACGTCGAGATCGGGCAGGAAGGGGGTGAGCGCCGCGAATACGAAGGCCAGGCCCAGGATCAGCAGGAACTCCACTGCGAGCACGGCGGGCAGCGCACTCCAGACGAGCTCCGGCACGTGCCCGAGCACGAAGAGAAAACCCAGCAGGAGGATGAACGCGAAGGCGAATTTCACCG
>JANQEL010000257.1 GCA_028278345.1 Myxococcota bacterium | reverse complement strand
GACGGAGGAACCGTCGGCCGCCTCGAACGCTGCAACGGCGCAGACGAATGCGACGATGGGACCGACGAGGAGGACTGCTCGGATTTCACCTGTCAGCCTGGCGACTTCCCCGATGCCATCCCGACCGACAAGGTCTGCAACGGAACCGTCGACTGCTGGCCAAGCCGCACCGACGAAGAATCGTGCCCGGGCACATTCGATTGCGGCAACGGCGAAACGATCCCGGCGAACCAGTACTGCAACTTCTTCCAGGATTGCTCGAACGGCGCGGACGAGACCGGCGACTGCAGTTCGTTCCAGACCTTCTGTGACAACGGTGAGCTCTACCACGTCTGGAGCGAGTGCGACGGATTCGAGAATTGCTCCGACGGCAGCGACGAGGACCCCGCGGTCTGCGGCCCGCCGGTCGAAATGTGTGACGACGGCTCACCGCTCGATCCCGTCAACTACTGCAATCGCACGATCGACTGCGCCGACGAATCGGACGAAGTCTGCGCTCGCAGCGGATGGTGCGGGCTGTTCTGACAGCGGCCGTATTGATCCAGCCGACGCGCGACCACGGTACTTCGTCACGGGCTTTGGCGCGGGCGGGGCGCCGTCGATAGCTGTTCGAGTCTCAAGTAGTCCGCGAGGATGGCCGCGGCATAGGGTTCGTAGCCCGGTGGAGCCTCGACGCCTTCGCAGAACTCCGCCGTGCTTCCGCAGCGTTCGCGAAGTTGGAAGCGGTCCTCGGGCTGGGCGACCGACAACGCGTGTCCGATCCAGGCTTCGCGCGGAGACACGTGGGCCTGGCGCCAGTCGGGTTGCCAGATGCCCGGTTGCCAGGCGCCGCCGGGCATGATCAACAGACCTTGCAGGATCAATCCGCCGCCAGTCACCAGGCTCAGCACCTGCAACGGCTTGTCCGATGCCGGCCGCGTCGAATCCCCGGCCGGCGGACGAGTTCCGATCCCGACGAGGGCGAGCACTGTGAGGAACGCGATCGGTTCGTACACCGCGGTAAACCGGGAGTCGGGCCATTGGTAGAAGAACGTGATCAGCATGAAGCCGAGAACGGTCATCCCCAGGAACCAACACGACGGACTGGCCAGCACTCGCTTCCCACCGACCAGCATGACAGCGATGATGGATAGTGGAATCAGTGGGAGAAATACGTAGCCCCACACTTTCGCGTAGAAGCCGATCATCTTGAAGCTGAATGCGAGGTATGCCCAATTGGGGGGCGTTTGTTGATGCGGGATGGCCGTCTGCCAGGCCCACTGCACGACGGCCACGAGAGCGGCCAACGCGCAAACAGCCCACACCAATTCGAATCGCAAGCGGTGCTCGCGTAGCAGCCCTTCCAACGCGAACACTCCGGTGCCCACCAGGAACGGAATCGCAGCATAGGTTTGCGTGAGCGCCCCCAACAACGCGGCGAGTGACGCCCAGACCAGCGCGCGAACCGAATGGTCTCTTTGCCGATATCGAACGAGCGCCCAGATGCTCGACAACATCAACGCGACGGCAAGCGCATCCGCGAGAACATAGGCTCGGTAGTAGCCCATGGTGCTGGTCAGAGAGGCGACGACGAATACTCCGACCTGCGCCGTGGAGGCACCCAACGCCCTGCCCACGGCCAACATCGCGAGATGCGCGACCAGAACCGCACCGGCCATGACCGCCGCCACGACCAGGCCACCTGCGCCCAGGGCGGCATCCAGAGTCGTCACCAGCACGAATCCCGGATTGCGCAGGACCAGCAGCGGCGGGATCTCGAGGCCCGCAAGCCGGGCCGCGAGCGCATGGCCCTCATAGAGATAGTCGAACCCGTCGGAAGTGACGTAGGGGTAGCTGTTCAGGAAATCGCCGTCGATCAGGCGCACCATCGCGAAGAAATGGGCGATCGCGACGCACACGATGACGACCACGACCCAACCGGCACGTAGCTCCGACCACGCATCCCACCGTCGTGTCGAGATCATCCACTCCACCACGCAGGTCTTCACCGCGGGAATCCCGGCGATGGCCTCCCGCACCTGGTCCGACAGATGCTAGTGGAGAGTCACGCCTTCGGGCCTACGAACCGTGAGCCGCTTCAACGCTTCGACGAGCTCCTGCTGGTTCTCGCGGAGTTTCTCCAGGGCCTCGAGGGTCTTTTCCGCGTTCTCGAGGGTTCGTACCTGACGCTGGAAGGTCTCGCGCGCCTGCTCGAGGAGCTGCGTGCGAATCTCGCCTTCGAACTCGGTATCGATGCGGCGCACGGCTTTCACCAGCGCGCCCACGGATTCGTCGTGACCCGGGTTGCGGTTCGCAAAGGCTTCGATTTCTTCGAGGAGTTGTTTGGCGATGGACATGACAACGAGTTGTGCAATCACCATGCCGCGCGGCACGGCGCTTCGGGAACACGCTTGGGCGTCGGGCGAGTGGGATCATCGTTGCGCGAAGGCTGCAAGCTCGTGGGTTGCGCTCGGCACGGAATCGGACACCGACGTTCCCATCCGACACCCAGGTAAGTGCGTGGTGTGAAGTGATCGTCATAGTGCAGCGCGCTCGACGGTCGCGTGCGTCAAGCGCGCAGGTCGATGCGCGTACCGCGGACGTCTTCGTTCGGGGCGACTTCATCGGGCGTGACGTGGCCCTGGGGCTCGCGCTCGCGTCGGCGTTCGCGCTCGCGATGCGGCGGGGCCTCGCCTTGCTTTCGCGGATCGTGAAAGGGAGGATGCGATCGCTTCACTGCGCTCGGTGAGATCCCCTTCTGGGGCTCGGGTGCGATCGGCAGCGGAATGACTTCGGGGACATCCATGGAGTCGTGCGGCCCCCCTGGCGGGCTGAAGAGCGTTCTTCGCCTCTCTCCATATATCGACCCCGAAACGTTTCAATTTGAGATGTCGCGCGAAGCTTCTGCTCCCGCGGGACGAAGCTGCGCCTCGCCTGCACGCGATGCGCCGGTGCGTTGCGACCCGCGTGCGCGCTCCACATACTCGGCCGCATGAGTGACCCCAACACCCAGACCCCGATCGAAGACCTCCTCGCCATCATGGCGCGCCTGCGCGATCCCGACGGCGGTTGCCCGTGGGACGTCGAGCAGACCTTCGAAACCATCGCACCCTACACCCTCGAAGAGGCCTACGAGGTCGATCACGCGATTCGCATCGGCGACATGGCCGAGTTGTGCGACGAACTCGGCGACCTGCTGCTCCAGGTCGTCTTCCACGCCCAGATGGCGAAGGAAGCGGGGCACTTCGACTTCGACGCCGTGGCTTCGGGCATCGCCTCGAAGCTCGTGCGTCGACACCCGCACGTATTCGGCGATCCCGATCGCGGCGGCGAGGTCGTGGAGTTCGATCAGCCCGAAGACTTCAGTCGCTTCTGGGAGGAGAGCAAGGCGAAGGAACGCGCGGGCAAGGCGGAGGCGCGGGGTGAAGCCGCGCACGATCCCTTCGACGGTGTCCCGATCGCACTACCCGCGCTCTCTCGCGCGGTGAAGTTGAAGAAGCGCGCCAAGCGCATCGAAGGCCTGCCCGCGACGACGCGCGAAGCGCCTCTCGAAGACGCGGGCCTCGAAGCGGCCCTGCGCAAAGCTCTCGATGCCGTCTCCGAAGACACCCCGGAAGGCGACGGGCGACGCAGCGCATTGATCGGCTCGCTGCTGCTGCGCGGTGTCGACGCCGCGCGGGCGCTCGGCGTCGACCCCGAAGCGGCGCTCCGCGACGCCAACGCCAACTTCGAAGCGCGTTGCCGCGAGGCGGATCGATCGTGAGCGGTCACGTCGACGAGTTCAGCGTTCGCGTGCGCGGACAGGGGATGGTCGAGATCACTTCGCAGGTGAGCGAAGTCGTGGCGGCGAACGCGTCGGGGGATGGCCTCTGCACCATCTTCATCCCCCACACCTCGGCGAGCCTCGTCATCCAGGAGAACGCCGACCCCTCGGCCCAGGACGACCTCGAGCGCTGGCTCGCTCGCCTCGTGCCCGAGGGCGATCCGCTCTACCGCCACACCTCGGAAGGACCCGACGACATGCCGGCCCACATCAAGGCGGCCCTCTCCGCCACTTCACTCTCGGTGCCGGTTCGTGAAGGAAGGCTGCTGCTCGGCACCTGGCAGGGGATCTTCCTCTGGGAGCACCGACACGCCCGCGACTCGCGCCGAGTGGTCGTCCACACCAGCTGACTGCGGATCCAAGGCAGTTAGACCCCCACGCAACGCGCTCCGCTACCGGCGGAATTCTCGCACCCCATCTTCAGTCGACCCGGAGTTGGCCCGATACGAGCGTGTGATGGGCCCGACGGGTTTGCGTGTTTCCCCGGGCGCGTCTTGCACGTTCGTGTGTGGGAGAGGGTTCGTGGAGCAGGGTGCAGGCGGCGATTCGGGTTTCTCGTCCGGCAATCTTCCTTCGAAGGAAGCGCAGGCGATGCAGGCGTTGGGTGGCGATCCGATTCCGCCCCGGCGCCCGCGACGCATGCGCCGACGTCGGCGAAGCCTGCGCAAGCGCCTGCTCGACGGCATGGTGCCGTTCCTCGTGGTCTTCGGGCTGACCGTGATGGCCGCCGGGCTCGTACAGATCGTCGAGGTGGGCGCCGCGAAGAACTCGAAGCGTCTGAGCGCGTACAAGGTCGAACCCCATCGCTCCGCGCAGGGACAGCAGGCCCAGAACTTCGACTACGAGAACGCCCAGCGCGCCTACTACGACATCATGGCGCAGCATCGCCAGATACAGCGCACGCCGAGGCCGATGAACCAGGTCGCCTATCAGCTTTCGCTGGAGGCCGAAGCGATCCGCGAGATCAACGGGCTACCGGGTGGCCAGGCCGCGCAGCCGGCGGCTTCAGACGACGTGCTCGACTGGAGCCTGTTCGAACAGGGCGCCACCGACCCGCGCTCGGCATTGAAGCGCGGCACGTCGAGCTTCGACGGCCAGCCGATCGAGCGCTGATTCCGACGCTCGCGTCGGATCAGTTCGCCGAACTCACGATTTCGAGCAGCTCGACCTCGAAGACGAGTGCAGCGCCACCGGGTATCGAAGGCGGTCGACCGTTGTCCCCATAGGCGATGTCGGAGGGGCAGACGAGCTTGCTCTTGCCACCGACCTTCATCTTGGCGACGCCCTCGGTCCAGCACGGGATCACGCCATTGAGCGGGAAGGTCGCGGGTTGGCCGCGTTGGACCGAGCTGTCGAACACATCACCCGTGCGGAAGGTGCCGTGGTAGTGGACGCGGACCGTATCGGTGGCGGTCGGCGAGGAGCCGCTGCCTTCGCTCAGCGTCGTCATGATGAGGCCCGAGTCGTACTGCGTCGCGCCCTTCTCCTTCGCCGCCGAGGCGATGAATTCCATCGAGCGCTTCTTCTCTTCGGCCGCGACCGCCGCCATGCGTTCGCGCTGGAGTTCCTGGATGGCCGCCATGTGCTCGCGGGGATCGACCGAGCCCGCATCACCCGTGACGCCGTCCTTCACGCCCTCGAGCACGGTATCGAGCTCCCGCTCGCTCAGGCCGAAGGCGCGCAGGCCCTGGGACGCCGCGACGCCGAGGACGTAGAAGATGTCGTCTTCCTTCTCTTCAGCGAGGGTCACCTGGCTGGTGAAGAGCGTCGTGCAGAGTGCGACGGCCACGGCGGCACGCCACGACCGAATTGCGGGATTCATCGATCCACCTCTTGGTCTCGAAGCTCTCGCTTCGATGCATTGGTTTCGAGCAACGGCCCCTTTGACGGGGCCGAGACCTTAGCGGTTCATTTTCCCGCGGGCTTGGCTTTCCGCTGGGCTGTAGGGCGTTTAGCGGCCCGTTTCGGGGCCTTCTTCGCGCCCCGCTTCACGCTCTTCCGGGCATTCAAGAGTGGAGCGAGATAGCGACCCGTGTGGGAGCCCTTGATCTTCTTCACCTGCTCGGGGGTGCCCTGGGCGATCAAACGGCCGCCGTCGGGCCCACCTTCGGGGCCCATGTCGAGGATCCAATCCGCGCGCTTGATCACATCGAGATTGTGTTCGATGACGACCACGGTGTTGCCGGCGTCGACGAGTTCGTCGAGCACGACGAGGAGCTTGCGCACATCCTCGAAGTGAAGCCCGGTGGTGGGTTCGTCGAGGATGTAGAGGGTGCGCCCCGAGGCGCGCTTGGAGAGTTCGCGCGCGAGCTTGATGCGCTGGGCTTCGCCTCCCGAGAGCGTCGGTGACGGCTGGCCGAGGTGGAGATAGTCGAGGCCCACGCGCGAGAGCAGCTCGAGGGGGCCGTGCACCTTGCGGTGGGCCGAGAAGATCTCCATCGCCTCGAAGACCGTGAGTTCGAGCACGTCGGCGATCGAGAGCCCCTTGTACTTCACCGCGAGCGTCGCTTCGTTGAAGCGCTTGCCGTTGCACTCCTCGCAGCGCACGAAGACATCGGCGAGGAAGTGCATTTCGATCTTGCGTACGCCGTCGCCCTCGCAGGCCTCGCAGCGCCCGCCCTTCACGTTGAAGGAGAAGCGCCCCGGCTTGTAGCCGTGGAGCCTCGCGTCGGGAAGCTGCGCAAAGAAGCGGCGGATCTCGTCGAAGACCTTGATGTAGGTGACGGGGTTGCTGCGGGGGGTGCGCCCGATCGGGCGCTGGTCGATGTCGATCACCTTGTCGAGTTGGGCCACGCCGGTGATCGTCTTGTGCTTGCCCACGCGCTTCGTCGAACCGTGGAAATGGCGCGACAGGGCGGGGTAGAGAATGTCATTCACGAGGGTCGACTTGCCCGCGCCCGAAACGCCGGTGATGGCGGTGAGCACGCCGAGAGGGATCTCGGCGTCGACCCCGCGCAGGTTGTTCTCCCTCGCGCCCACGATCTTGATGCTGCCGGTGGCGGTGCGGCGCTCTTCCGGGATCTCGATCTCCTTGCGCCCAGCGAGGTAGGCACCGGTGATCGATTTCCTGCAGCGCTCGAGGCTCTTCGGCGTGCCGGCGTGCACGATGTGTCCACCGGCGATCCCTGCACCGGGACCGAAGTCGATGACGTGATCGGCTTCGCGGATCGTCTCTTCATCGTGTTCGACGACGACGACCGTATTGCCGATGTCGCGCATCCGCAGCAGCGTGTCGAGCAGACGTCGGTTGTCGCGTTGATGCAGCCCGATCGACGGCTCGTCGAGGATGTAGATCACCCCTGTTAGTTCGGAACCCACCTGGCTCGCAAGCCGAATGCGCTGGGATTCACCACCCGAAAGCGAGGGCCCCGCGCGATCGAGAGAGAGATAGCCGAGCCCGACGCTCGCGAGGAACTCGAGGCGCGAGCGGATCTCCTTCAAGACCTCGGTCGCGATCTCCTTGTCGGCCCCGCGCAACTTCATCTCGCTGAAGAACCGACGCGCTTCTTCGACGGTGAGGCTCGATAGCTCGACGATCGTCTTGCCGCTGATCTTCACCGCCGCGGCTTCGGGGCGAAGGCGCGCACCCGAACACGTCGAGCAGCGCGTGTTGGCGTGCCACTGGCCGTACCAGCGCTTCGCGCGTTCGCTGCGGGCTTCCTTGAAGCGGCGCATCAAGCGGGGAATCGCGCCTTCCCACTTCGAATCGAAACTCCCCTGCCCGCTCTTGCCCTGCCACGTGACCTTGTACTTGCGCTCCCCCGTGCCGTACAAGAGCGCGTCTTTGTGCTTCTTGGGCAACGACTTCCACGGCTTGTTGGGATCGACGCCGATCTTCTTGATCACCTGGGCGCGGAAGCCGTTGCTCCAACCCGTCTTCTCGCTGACCCCTTCGCCCCACGGCTTCACCGCCCCCTCGTCGATGCTGAGGTCGGGGTCGGGGATCACGAGTTCGGGATCGATCTCGACGCGAACGCCGAGCCCGTTGCAGTCCTGGCACATGCCCTGGGGGCTGTTGAAGGAGTAGAGCTGGGGCGTCTGCTCGGGAAAGCTCACGCCGCAATCCGCGCAGGCGGCGCTCTCCGAGAAGGTGCGCTCGTTCTCTCCATCCTTGCCTCTCTTTTCGCCCCCGGCGGTGATCGCCATCAGGATGCCGTTGCCCACCTCGAGGGCCTTCTCGACCGACTCGTTGATGCGCGCGCGGTTCTTGCCCTCGAGCACGAGGCGATCGATCACCACGTCGACGTCGTGCTTCTTGCGCTTGTCGAGGGCTTCGAGGTCTTCGCTCATCACCATCTCGCCGTCGACCCGAAGACGCAGGAAGCCGGCGCGGCGCACGTCGGCGAGCAGCTCGCGGTGTTCGCCCTTGCGGTTGGTGAGCAGGTTGGCGAGCAGGATCAGGCGCTCCCCCGGCGCCTGGGCGAGCAACTCCTTGCCGATCTGCTGCGCCGTCTGCCCCTGCACCTTGCGGCCGCACAGGTGGCAGTGCTGCACGCCGATGCGGGCGAAGAGCACACGGAGGTAGTCGGAGATCTCGGTAATCGTGCCGACCGTCGAGCGCGGGTTCGAGCCCGTGGTCTTCTGCTCGATCGAGATCGTGGGCGACAGGCCGCGGATGGTGTCGTAGCGCGGTTTCTCCATCTGGCCGAGGAACTGGCGCGCGTAGGCGGAGAGCGATTCGACGTAGCGGCGCTGACCTTCGGCGTAGAGAGTGTCGAACGCGAGCGAACTCTTGCCCGAACCCGAAACGCCCGTCATCACGGTCAGCTGCTTCTTGGGAATCTTGACGTCGATGGTCTTGAGGTTGTGCTCGCGAGCACCCTTGATGAATATGTGGTCGAGCTCCATGTCGCCTTTCGCCGCGCTGCAATTCCGGTCAGTCGGAGCAGTATAGGGAGGCGGCTTCGGGGCGAACAACGCGGCCTGATCGTGCGGTGACAACGGTGTGTCAGCAGACGTACGGGGCCTGGGGGGCGGGGGATCGGCGTGGACCTACAGCAGATGGGCAGTGATTTCGCGCGCGACTTTCCGGTCCTCTCCCAATCCCTCGGCCTTCTCGGCCTGTTCGTGCTCGGCTGGATCGCCGATTGGATCGCCACCCGCTGGATGCTGCGCATCGCGCGTGCCGCCGTCGGGCGCAGCGAGACCCACTGGGACGACGCGCTGCTGAACGCGAAGTTCTTCCACAGGGTCGCCAATCTCTTCCCCGTCCTCTTCGTCTACTTCGGCGTCGAGCTCTTCGTCTTCGAGGAAGGGGTCGAGCTGGTGATCCAGCGCGTGGCCCTGGCCTCCGCGACCATCATCGCCGCGGTGGCGGTGAGCGCCTTCCTGAATGCGGTCGCCGACATCTACTCCCAGCTCCCCGACGTGGGGCACCGGCCGATCAAGGGCTACCTCGGTTTCGTCCGGCTGATCGTCTACCTGGTGTGCGCGATCGTCGCGCTCTCGATCCTGATGGATCGCTCGCCGTGGATCTTCCTGAGCGGCCTCGGTGCCGTGTCCGCGGTGCTGCTGATCGTCTTCCGCGACACCCTGCTCTCGCTGGTCGCGAGTGTGCAGATCACGAACAACCGCCTGCTCAACGTCGGCGATTGGATCGAGATGCCCGCATATGGTGCGGACGGCGACGTGATCGACGTGACGCTGCACACCGTCAAGATCCAGAACTGGGACAAGACGATCACCACCATCCCCACCCACGCCTTCATCACCAGCTCGTTCAAGAACTGGCGCGGGATGAGCGAGTCGAACTCCCGACGCATCAAGCGCTCGCTCCACGTGGATGTCACGAGCATCCGCTTCCTGGACGAAGACGAGATCGAGCGCTTCTCGCAATTCGCCCTGCTGCGCGACTACATCGCGGGCAAGCGCAGTGAACTCGCGGCCCACAACGCCGATGGTGGGCGCAACCCCGCGATCAACGCCGACATCCGGCGCCTCACCAACGTGGGCACCCTGCGGGCGTACATGCTCGAATACCTGAAGGCCCACCCGAAGATCCATCCCGACCGCACCCTGATCGTCCGCCAGTTGCCGCCCGGGCCCGAGGGGCTGCCGATCGAGATCTACTGCTTCACCAACGACATCGTGTGGGCCAACCACGAGGGCATCCAATCGGATCTCTTCGACCACTTTCTCGCGATCGCCCAGGATTTCGGTGTGCGGATCTACCAGCGCCCGAGTGGTGCGGATCTGGCGGGCTTCGCTCAAACCTAGGAGTTCGACTGTTGGCAGGTGTGGATGTAAAAGGAAGGACGATCGTGATCACCGGTGCGAGCCGCGGCATCGGTGCGGGGATCGCGGAGATCTTCGCGGCCCGCGGCGCAAACCTCGGGCTGTGTTCGCGAAGTGCTCCCGCCCTCGGAGCGGGTGATCAGGTCGTCGCGAGTTCGGTCGACGTGCGCGACGAAGCCGCGATGCGGGCCTTCACGCAGGAAGTCGAAGGGCGTTTCGGCGCGATCGATCTGTGGATCAACAACGCGGGGGTGCTCGAACCGATCGCGCCCGTGCGCAACGTCAGCGTCGACCAGTTTCGCGAACACATCGACATCAATCTGACGGGCGTCTTCATCGGCAGCCGCTGCTACGTCGATCACGTACGCGGGCGCGAAGGCGGCGGGGTCTTGATCAACATCTCCTCCGGCGCGGCCTGGGGGGGATACGCGGGCTGGGGAGCCTATTGCGCGGGCAAGGCGGGCGTGGCCCTGTTGACCCAGTGCATCGCTCTCGAAGAGGCCGAAGCCGGGCTGCGCGCCCACGCGGTGGCGCCGGGTGTCGTCGATACCGACATGCAGGCGATGATTCGGGCTTCCTCGGAAGCGGACTTCCCGAGTCTCGAGCGCTTCATCGAAATGAAGCGGGACGATACCTTCAACACGGTGGGCTTCGTGGCCGACCACCTCCTCGCTCTGGCCTTCGATCCCGCAGCAGCGACCGAAGAAGTCGACATCCGCCTGCCGAACGAAAACGGAGCCTAGACTGTGCGCGTTTTCGTGACCGGGGCTTCGGGCCTGCTCGGTGCCTCGCTGTGCGAAGCCCTGCTCGAGCGCGGCGACGAGGTGGTGGCTCTCAGCCGAAGCGAACGGGCTTCGTCGCGAAGCGGCGAACGCTGGGTTGCCGGCGACGTCGCGTCCGACGGCGACTGGCAGCAGGCCGTGTCGGGCTGCGATGCCGTCGTCCATCTCGCGGGCGAATCGATCGGCGGCGGTCGTTGGAATGCCGCGCGCAAACGCCGCCTGGTGGAAAGCCGCGTCGAGAGCGCGCGGGCCGTCGTGCGCGCCATCGAAGGGGCCGAAGCGAAACCACGCGTGTTGCTCAGCGCGTCGGCAACCGGCTACTACGGAAGCCGCGAAGAAGAGTTGCTGCGCGAAGACAGCGCACCGGGCGACGACTTTCTCTCGAAGCTGTGCCGCGATTGGGAAGCCGCGGCATTCGCAGCGGAGCCGCTGGGCTTGCGCGTGGTTGCGCTTCGCTTTGCCGTCGTGGTGAGTCGCAGGGGTGGTGCGCTCGAAAACATGGCGCTGCCCTTCAAGCTCGGCGTGGGCGGTCCCATCGGCCCGAAGGCGCGCTGGTTTCCCTGGGTGCACCAGCGCGATGCGGTGGGGCTCGTGCTTCACGCCCTCGATCGCGAAGACATCGCGGGGCCGCTCAACGTGGTGGCGCCGGGGGCCATACGCATGGGCGAGTTCGCGAAGACGCTCGGGCGGGCGTTGCGTCGCCCGGCGCTCATCCCGACACCGCTCTTCGCAGTGCGGCTGCCCCTCGGCGAGTTCGCGGAGTACGTATCGCCGGGGCAGCACGTCTCATGCGAGCGCGCGCTCGAAGCCGGCTACGCGTTCGCCTTCCCCGAACTCGA
>JANQEL010000233.1 GCA_028278345.1 Myxococcota bacterium | reverse complement strand
GCCCTCCCCTTCGGGCGCCGCAATGGCGAGCATCCCGAGCTCCGCCAGTTCGCTCCAGAGTTCGCGGGGGAAGCGCCCGCTTTCGGCCTTCACGCGATCGGCATCGCAACGATCGGCGCAGAACTGACGCACGCTCTCGGCGATGGCCTCCTGCCCGTCGTCGAATGCGAGGTCGATCACGCAGCCCCCCAGCGTTCTTCCACGACGGCGCGGCGATGGCCGAACACGCCTCCGAACTCGAGACGCAACGCCTGCAGGCGCATGCTGTGCACGTGGAGGTCGTGTTCGCGCGTGAAGCCGATCGCGCCCGAGAGTTGGTGGGTCTCGGAGAAGACCTGCTCCGCCGTCTGCATGGTGTAGGCGACCGCGGTCGCGGTCATCTCGGCGGGGGCCGCGTGGTGTGCCGCCTCGAGGCAGAGCCAGCGACTCGCCTGCACCGAGATCGCGCACTCGGCCAGGCGATGCTGCACCGCCTGGAAGGACGCGATCGTGCGGCCGAACTGCTTGCGCTCCTTCAAGTAGCCGACCGTCTGATCGAGGGCCGCCGACATCGCGCCCACCGCCTCGACACCCAGGGCCAGGCGCCAATGCCGTCCGAGCACGCTCGCGCTACCCGGGGCGAGGCTACGACCTCGCCCCCGCACTCCAGCCGCCACCTCCGCCATCGGATATCCGAAATTGGAGGCGACGGGTTTGGCATCTCCCGATTCGAGGGGCACCACGCGAACGTCGTCGCCGTCGAGCACGATCAGCGTTCGCGCCTGACCAGCGAAACGCACGGGACCGCGATGATTCGCTGAAACGATCGCGATCGGCGCTTCGAGTTCGCCCTCTCCAGCCTGGGCGAGTGCCGGTGCCACCAGCGCTTCGCTCGCGAAGGCCACGCTGCCCGCCGCGCGCGAGACCGCTTCGACGGCCAGGGCCGCTTCGAGCCAACCCGTCTCCGCCTGCTTCGCCATGTCGCTGAAGCCGGCTTCGCGCAGGGCGCGATCGAGATCGACGTCGAACTCCCCGGCGGCCTGCAGCGCGACCGCGCGCTCCACCCCCGCGTGGCGCTCGAGCAACTGCTCGACCGCTTCGAGGATGGCGCGTTGGTCGTCGTCGAGTTCGAAATCCATCTCTGCTCTTGCTCGCTTCCGCCAAAGCGCTGCTACTCGCGCGGCAACTCCAGGAAGCGACTCGCGATCAGGTTGAGTTGCATTTCACTCGCGCCCACCGCGACCCCCGCGGTCATCGCCATGCGGAAGTTCGCGTCGGCGAACGAACCGTACTCGAGGGCTTCGGGCCCGAGGATTTCGAGCGCGAGCGCACCCACCGCCGTGTCGACGCGGGTCGAGGCCACCCGGGCGAGCTGGCTGTCGGCCGTGGGCGGCGAACCCTTGGCGCGCAGATCGATCACCCGATAGGTCAGCGCGCGGGCCGCTTCGACGAGCCCGCGCGCCTCACCGAGCTTGTCGACCACGATCGGATCGTCCAGCAGACCGCGTTCGCGCGCGAGCTCGGCCAGGCGATCGAGAGTCAGGGCCGCGCGCGCATAACGCGCTGCCCCCACCCGCTCGTATTGCAGCGCGTAGTTCACGACATCCCAGCCCTGGTTCTCGGGACCGAGCAGGACATCCGTCGGCACGTGGACGTCGGTGAAGAAGACTTCGTGGAAGTAGCGATCCCCCACCACCGAGGGAATCTCGCGCACCTCGATCCCCGGGCGATCCATCGGCACGAGCAGCACCGAGATGCCGTGGCGCCCCTTCGACTCGGGGTCCGTGCGCACGAGCAGGATCACGTACTCGGCGCTCTGCACGTAGGAGGTCCAGATCTTCTGCCCGTTGATCACGTACTCGTCGCCGACGCGCAGTGCGCGAGTGCGCAACGCAGCCAGATCGCTCCCCGCGCCCGGCTCCGAGAAGCCCTGACACCAGAGCACCTGTCCGCTCGAGATCAACGGAAGGTGGAACGCCTTCTGGGCCTCGCTGCCGTACTTCATGATGGCGGGGCCGATCCAGTTGACGTTCATGTACTGCGCGCCGCGCGGTTCGCCGACCGCCCACATCTCCTCACCGAGCACGCAGTGACGCCAGGGAGAGGCATCCTTCCCGCCGAAGGCCTCTGGCCAGTGCTGGGTCAGCCAGCCGCGCTCGGCCAACTTGCCGCAGAAGGTCTTCGAGAAGGCCGCCTGGGCGTCGCTGCCCGGACCGTGGGCCGACATCTCTTCCCAGTCGTCGGGAAGGGTCTCGTCGAGGAACGCGCGCACATCGGTGCGGTGTTCGAGATCAGCCGGATCCCAATCGAACTCCAAAGCCCATCACTCCCGTGGTCGGCCTGCGCAACGAGGCGAATGCGCATGCTAACACGGTGACAGGAGGAGCTAGCGGGCGTGGGCGACCTGCCAGCCCGTGGCGTCGCCGTCCCACAACTGGACATCGACGTCGCCCCAGGGCGAGAGCACGATGGCGAAGTCGCGCTCGCTGGTCCTCAGATACAAGCTCCCCGCACCCGAACCCGGTTCGGCGCGCAGGCCGTTCGACTCGATGCGATGGGGCACACCCGCCGCATCGAAGACGATGCCGCGAATGCCGCTGGGAATGGGCGCGGGGGCGGTCGGCGCCTCCGCGGAGACGGCCGAGATCTCGGGCATGGCCGCCGGCCGACTCTGTGCGTCGAAGCTCCAGGGGCCGCGCAGGCCGACACCTGCATCCCCGATCGCGCGTTCGACCGCGAAGGCACTGCCCCAGCGAGCCGGGGCCAGGGGAAGGCTCCCGATCACCTCGACCTCGGACGGCTTCGAATCGCCATCGATGTCGCGGAAGAGCAGCACCGAGCCCTGGCCCCCCTCTCCCTCCGGACGTTCGAGAAAGAGGAAGTGCTCGTCGCCGCTCGCCACCGCCTCGTCGCGGGCGAGGCGAATCAGCGAGGCCAACCGCTCGACACTCGGCTCGTCGATCGCGTGCTCGGGGGCCGTGCGAATCCCGGGGACGGCCACCGCGACCAACAGCCCACCCACGATGAGGCCCAGCCACCAATCGACTCGGGGGGGCGTTTGCGCGGGGGAGGGGTTGCTTTGCGGTACTTGATCCATGGAGTCTCCGACCACCCATCCCGATCGGTTCGGATCCCCAAGAGCTGGACCGATAAATGCACCTCGCATTTCCGGCAGCCGACTGGAAGCCGAAACGCAATCTGGCCGCGTTTCGGGCGCTGGATGTGAAGCGGCCTTCACGCTTTCGACTGCGACTCGATGCGGATTTGGCGCAGGCGCATTTTTCGGTCCACCTTCGGGGGATGACACGGGTTTCGTTTCCGGGGTATGAGCCGACGACCCCGCAATTCCTCAAAGCCATCACCGCCCAACACGCCGACGCCCCCATGGTCGTCCTCGGCGACGCCCGGCGGACCTATCGCGAAGCCGAAGCGCGATCGGCCGCCCTCTCGAGCGCCCTGCTCGAAGCCGGCGTCGGCAAGGGAAGCCATGTCGGCCTGCTGCTTCCGAACGGGCCCGACTGGATCGAGCATTGGCTGGCCGTGACGCGGATCGGCGCGATCGCCGTGCCCTTCAACACCTTCTATCAGGCGCGCGAGCTCGGGTGGACCCTCGATCACGCCGACATCGAGTTCCTCGTCACCGCCGATCGCTTCCTGCAGCACGACTATCTCGAACGCCTGGAGGCCGCGGTTCCCGAGTTGGCGAAGAGCGATGGCGGCCCGCTCGCCCTCGCATCCCTGCCCTTCCTGCGACGGATCTTCGTCGTGAAGAGCGGAGCGGATGACGTACTTCCGACCTGGTGCGCGGAACTCGAGATGCGCGACGACATCGACCGCACGCGACTCGAAGCCGCGGAGGCTCGTGTCAGGCCGAGCGATGCGATGATGATCCTCTACAGCTCGGGCAGCACGGCGGATCCGAAGGGCGCCGTGCACAGCCACGGCGCGGTGATCCGCCACTCCCACAACCTGCTGGCGACGCGCGATCTCGTCGCGAGCGATCGCGTCTGGTCGCCGATGCCCTTCTTCTGGGTGGGCGGGTTCGTGTTCTCGCTACTCGGTTGTCTTCACGCGGGGGCGTGTGTGATCTGCGAAGAGGTCTTCGAGCCCGAAGCGACGCTTCGCCTCTTCGAACGCGAGGGCGTGACGATCGCCGCGGGTTGGCCGCATTTCGGCCAGGCGCTCGCGAACCATCCCTCGGCGAAGGAGCGCGATCTCTCGGCCCTGCGCGCGGGCAATCTGCCCGACCTGCTGCCTCCGAGTGTGGTCGCCCCCGACCCGGAGCTGCGACCGAACGCCCTCGGCATGACCGAGACCTGCGGGCCGCATACCTGCGTGAGCGAAGGCCCCCTGCCCGAATCCCTGCGCGGCTCCCATGGCGTGGCCGTTCCGGGGGTCGAACACAAGATCATCGATCCGCAGAGCGGCGAGCCGATGCCACCCGGTGAGGACGGCGAGATCTGCGTGCGCGGCTACAGCCTGATGCAGCGTCTCTACAAGGTCGAACGCGAAGACACCTTCGACGCCGATGGCTTCTACCATACGGGGGATGTCGGCCACTTCGACGAGAACGGCGTCCTCTTCTTCAAGGGGCGCCTCGGTGACATGATCAAGACCGGGGGTGCGAACGTCACCCCGAGCGAAGTCGAGCAGGTGATCAACGCGCGTGCAGAGGTCGCCCGGTGCTATGTGGTGGGCGTGCCCGATCCCGCACGCGGACAGCTCGTGGTCGCCGCCGTGGTCGCCGAACCCGACCGCGAGGCAGACCCCGAGGCGCTACGTGCGCACGTGAAGCAGGAACTCGCGGCGTACAAGGTCCCGAGGCACGTCTTCGTCGACGCCGAAGAAGCGCTGCCCTTCACGGCCAGCGGCAAGATCGACAAGCAGCGCCTCGCGGCGCAGCTGGCCGCGCGACTGGGCTGTTAGCCCTTCTCGAGCGCGCGATCGACCAGGGTCTTGAATTCGTTGTACGGCTTCGCCCCCGAGAGGAAGCGACCGTTGACGAAGAAGCCCGGCGTGCCGGTCACGCCGAGGGCGGCGGCCTCCTGCTTGTCCGTGTTCACGCGGTTCTGCACGTGGGCCGACTTCATGTCCTGCTTGAACTTCTCGACGTCGAGCCCGAGCTCGCCAGCCCATTCCACGTACTTCTCGTCGGAGAGCGAGCGCTGGTTCGCGAAGAGCTTGTCGTGCATCTCCCAGAACTTGCCCTGGCGATGCGCCGCTTCGGACGCCACGGCCGCGCCCTGGGCTTGCTTGTGGAACGACAGCGGCAGGTGGCGATAGACGATCCTCACGTCGTCGGGATAGTCCTTGCGAAGACGTTCGAGGGTCGGGCCGACGCGGCTGCAGAAGGGACACTGGAAGTCGGAGAACTCGATGATGGTGACCTTGGCATTGCTCGGCCCCTTGGAAGGCGCCCCCGCCGTCG
>JANQEL010000149.1 GCA_028278345.1 Myxococcota bacterium | reverse complement strand
GCCCAGCTCGCCGCCCTGGGACGCAACGACGAGCTGAAGCTCCACCTCCAGGGCGCGCGCAACGTCGGATGGACCCGCGAGGAGCTGCTCGAGGTGCTGATGCAGACGTCGCAGTACGCGGGGATCCCAGCGGCCGTGCAGGCGCTGAACGCCGCGGCGGAGGTACTCGACGACGAGTAGGCGCTAGCCGATCAGGGCTTCGTACGAGGTCGCGATCAGGTCGCCTTCGTCGACGCCGAGCTCCTTCATCAGGTGAGCGACCTTGCGCTGCTGCTCCGCCTCGGTGGCGGGCGTCCCGTCGAAGACGGCCTCGAGCTCCATGAAGTCGCCGAGGTCGTCGACCGCGTCGAGGTGGATGCGGACGTTGTCGACGAGCCAGATCTCGCGCCGCTTCCGCACGACGCGGTGCACGCCGAGCATCTCCCCGAGCAGCGCCTTCAGACCGTCGGGGTCGGGCACCGAGATCACCTGGTAGTCGGCTCGGCGCGGCCCGCCGTCGTTCGGGCGCAGGTACGGGATGAGCTGCGCCCCCGAGAGCGACGACTCGCGCAGCTTGAGCCGACCACTCGGAACGCAGAAGTAGGTGTCGACCTGGTCGTCCGTGCCGACGGTCTCGGTGGCCAGGGCCTGCGCCTTCGCTCGAAACGCCGCCGGGTCGGCCACCGGCGCCTTGATCTCGAGGTTCGTGCTCACTTGTCAGCCAACCCGAGTCTCGCACGATGCTCGGCCCAACACACCGCTTCGGCCGCGATAGTGAACGTGCACGGAGACATTCAGCCAGTTGCTCCAGACCTTGCTCTCCCACTCGAAGCGATCCATGCCATCGAATACCAGCAGGGATGCGGGTCGGAAGCTGAACTCCCGCGATTCCCCAGGTCCCAACTCGAGATTCTGGAGACTTCGGGCTCTGAATGTCTGTCGCTTTGGATGAACTGTTGCCACATCGATCGTTGCCGAGATGCTCCCGACGGGTTCGTCTGTCGGATTCTCGATGCGAACCGAGAGTTCGCCCCGGCCATCGTGCGGCATCTCGACGAACCCCACGCGAATGAACTCGTCACCGGTAGAGGCACCAAGGCGGGCGCCCTTCGCTCGAATCAGCGATTCGAACTCCGACGGCGTGAGCACGACGTTCATCGGACCGCGTCGGGAGTAGACATGGCTCTTCGACAAAACGCCTGCGAGGTCTCGCACGGAGTAGTGCGGGTGATAGCAGCTCCATGCGATTTCAACGACATCTAGCCGTCGGTCGCAAGCAACAACCCCGAGCTTCGTTTCGACCGAAGGGCACGGATTCGTGTAATTCGAGAGGATCTGAGAAACCTGCTCAGGCTTCGGCGATTCACTCTCGTCGACCCCCACCAACGCCCTGGAGTCGTCCACGCCAACAACGATGAGGCCTGTCTCGCCCTCGGACAGGGAGTTCGCAATCGCCAGAACATCCTTTGCGAAGTTCGCTTTCCCTACGGCATTGCCGAAGTCGTACCACTCTCGCTTGCACTCGAGCAGCCGGCCCTCAGCAGGCGCACTTCCGCCGCTGAACAGCGATTCAAGGTCCATTCTTCGAACCCTCGCCCGTCACCTCCGGCAGGTGCACCAGCTCGCGCAGCGCCTCGATCCGAAGGTCGCCGTCTATGCCGTAGCCGCAGAAGCGGATGCCGGCGGCCCGGGCGGCTTCGCGATCGAAGCGCGAGTCGCCGACCATCAGCACCTTCGCCGGCTCTACGCCGAGGCGCTCGCAGGCCAGCAGCAGCATGCCCGGGTCGGGCTTCTCGGGCGCGTCGCTCGTGCCGACGATCTCGTCGGGCTCGAACATGGCGCCGCGGATCGTCTCGCGAGCCAGCGCGGTGGCGGTGTTCGTGACGACCGCGTGACGGATCCCCTTGAACTCGAGCGCGTTCAGCACCGGCCCGACGTCGGGGTTCACGAGCACGTGGCGCGCGTGGTCGAGGAAGTGCGCGTCGAAGTAGTCGAGCAGGTCCTGGGTCGGCGTCCCGGGGAAGAACTGCTCGCCG
>JANQEL010000129.1 GCA_028278345.1 Myxococcota bacterium | reverse complement strand
CCACACGCATCCCCGATCAGAAAGAGACCCGGCAAAGAGAGAGAGCCGCTTCGGTCGACCACCGGTATCGAGACGTCATCGAGCCGCTCGACCCGCACGGGCAGTTCCGCGAGCAGGGGCCAGCCGCCGCGCTGCGCGGGGTCGGAAGTGGCGTCCTTCGTCGATCCCGCCCGATCGAATCGCACGACGTTCTCGACGCCGAACTCGAGCCGCAGGGGATGGGCCGAGTCGTCCGGGCGTCCGGGGGTGGCGAACTCGGCGACGATCCGTGCACGGCCGTCGATCTCGGTCTGTTCGCGCAGGCTCGCGATGGGCGCGAGGGTGCGGATGTTGCAATGACGGCGCAGGGCTTCGAGCATGCGATCGCCGGTACCGGGTTCGGGGACGTCGTCGGCATCCGGCGCAGGGGTCGGGCCCTCGCCGAAACCGGGGGTCCAGTAGACGGGGTCCAGGTCGTTCGCCGAGGCCTTGGTGTTGGCGAGTTCCACCACGGCGTCGAACGCCGCCTGTCCATCGCCGACGATCAGTGCCGGTGCGCCGATCAGTCGATTCCAGTCGGGGGTGGGCGACACCGACGCCTCGAGTTCGCCGTCTTCCTCGTCGGCCGCGCCGGTGGCGAGGATGACCGCGCGCGCCTGGACGCGACGTTCCCGACCACTGCTGCGTTCGAGTACGCGCAACTGGAAGACCTGGCTGGCTTCGTCGACCTCGATGCCGAAGACGCGCGCGCCCGCCTCGAGGGGAATCCCGAGTTCGGCCAGCTGCGCTACCCAATCCGCGATCCCGCTCTGCGAAGATGCCGCGAGCCGCGCATCGGCGATGAGGTTCGAAGCCGCCCCGTTCGCCGCGTCTTGCAGCACCACCGTATCTGCGCGGTCGATGTCTTCGAGGGGTCGTTGGCGGTGCAGGGGGCGCTCGCTCTCGAGCAGGACGAAGCGCAACCCGAGTTCACGCGCGCGCAGAGCGGCCACGGTGCCCGCGAACCCGGCTCCCACGATGCACAGATCGAGAGACGCCTCGTCTTCGTCTCGAAGCGTCACGACCCGTCTCCCCCGCCCCGTTCCGGCGAAAGCCCCATGGTCGCAGAGCGTAGCCTGAATGCGCCCTTCCTCCCCCGTTGCGAACCCGTGGCCCGGATCGCTAACGGTCGACCCATGCCGCCGCGCTTCTACTTCGCCTATGGATCGAACATGAGCACCGAACGGCTGCGTGCGCGCATCGAAAGCGCGGAGCCCGTCGGCCGCGCACACTGGCAACACATGGAGCTGGCGTTCAACAAGGTGGGGGTCGACGGATCGGGCAAGGCGAACCTGATGGCCCGGCCCGGGGCCCGCGCCTGGGGCGTGCTCTTCGATCTGCATCCCGATGATTGGGGGATCCTCGATCGCTACGAGCCCGGCTATACGCGATCGACCTGCAACGTCAGCGTCGACTCGGGGCGGGTGATCGAGGCGCAGGTCTACCTCGCCGTCCCTCCCCTCTCCGCGATGCCGCCCCAGGACTGGTATCGCGACCACCTGCTCCGCGGAGCGGAAGAGCACGCGCTGCCCGACGACATCGTCGAACTCATTCGCGCCCTCGAATGCCTCTAGTTCGCGGGGGCGACGCGCTCGACGCCCGAGGCCCGCACCCAACCGTCGCGACCGTTCGCG
>JANQEL010000126.1 GCA_028278345.1 Myxococcota bacterium | reverse complement strand
CGTCTGCGATCCCGAGCAGATCCTCGTCGTGCACGGTTCGCAGCAGGCGATCGATCTCGTCGTGCGTACCTTCGTCGACGAAGGTGACCCGGTGGTGATCGAAGAACCCCACTACACGGGCTTTTCCTTCTGTCTCGAAGCCGCGGGCGCACAGATCATCGAAGTGCCCACCGACGAGCACGGCATGCAGGTCGAATGCCTCGCGGAGGTTCCGTGGGCGAAGCTCGTCTGTGTCACGCCAGCGCATCAGTTTCCCTCGGGCGGCGTGCTCTCCCTCGATCGACGTATCGCGTTGCTCGAATGGGCGCGGGAGCGCGGAGCCTTCGTGCTCGAAGACGACTACGACGGTGAGTTCCGCTACGAGAGTCGGCCCCTCGAATCCCTCTGCTCCCTCGATACGAGCGGACGCGTGCTCTACGCGGGGACCGCTTCGAAGCTGCTCTTCCCGGCCCTGCGCCTGGGTTGGCTCGTGGCGCCCGAGCCGGTGGGCCTCGTGCTGCGCGATCTCGAGGCCATCACCGACACGGGCAGCGCTTCGATCGAACAGTTGGTGCTCGCGGACTTCATCGCCCAGGGACATCTCGAAAGACACGTTCGCCGTGCCCGGGTGCGGCACGCGGCGCGGCGCGAAGCGCTGCTCGAAGCCGTCGCCGGCGAGTTCGGCGATCGCGCCCGGGTGGTCGGGACGGGGGCGGGGATCCATGTGGTGCTGCGCTTCGATCAGCTTTCCGCGCGCTATGTCGGTCGCTTGCGCGGGGCGTGCCGCGCGCGCGACGTCGGCGTCTACCCGGTCGCGCCCTACTACACGAACCCACCGAAACACGCCGAGCTGTTGCTCGGTTACGCGGCCCTCGATGAAGCAGAGATCAAGGAGGGCATCGCGCGCTTGCGCGACGCCTACGACTCGCTTCGCGGTTGATCTTCGAAATCCGCGCGAAGCAGATCGCAGAAGTGCTTTCCACCGGGTGTCACGAGACGTTCGCGCAGCGCCTCCCAGTCGGGTTCGGCCGTGCGCTGCAGCCGCAGCACGTCCCCCGAGTCGTACTCGGGAAACACGGCACTGAAGCGGAAGCCCAGCTCGCGTGCGGCGTCGAGCGCGACCGTCACCGCGGCATCGCCGAGGGGCAGGTCGAGTTGGAGCACGGGCAACGAAGCCGCGGTCGAAGCGGCGTGTAGCGCTCCCTCGACATCACTTCCGACACGCTTCAGCGTGATGCGGTGCAGACCGCGGCGTTCGAACGACTCTGCTTCGATCACGCTCGACCCCGAAGGACGTCCATCGGCTTCGGCGATCTGTCGCTCGAGCCCACACTCTCCGACCGCGACTTCGATCGTGTCGCGATAGCGCGGGGGAACGAAGATGCGGCGCGCCGGCGCGGGAGCGAGGGGCTCGTAGACCACGGTCACGGCGAGGGCGCCATCGGGGGCGTCCATCTCCCTGTATTCAGTATCCGCCGGGATGTAGTCGAGCATGATGCCCGTCTCGACCCCGACCCCCGCCACCGAGAGCTGCTGCAACACCGGATGCGCCGTGGTGGGGTAGTGATGGAAACCCACCAGCCCCTGCTCGCGTGCATGGGCGATCAACACCACACCGACCTTCCCCGCCAACCCGCTGCCGCGCATACGTGGGTCGACCACCGTGTTGCCGGCATCGGCGGTGTGCTCCTCTTCTTCGCGGAACGACAGACCCATGTGGCCGACGATCTCGCCCGCTTCGACGCCTTCGCCCTCGCCGCCCGCGGCCTCGACGACGATCGAGCGCAACCGCCCACTCGCGACCCGGGCCCGCAGGCAGGCCTCGTCGTAGAAGTCGCCGTCCACATAGCTCGTGCCGTAGCAGCGCTCGAAACAGCGCATGAGCGCCGGCACGTCCTCTTCCCGCATGGGCCTCAGCTGCACGGTCTTCCACCCTTCCTCGATCTGGAAATTGGTCCCATCAATACTGCAATTTCCGGCCCTTTCGAAAGGGCCGCTTTTCCCGATAGGGTGGGTCCATGCCTGAGCAGACCCACTACGCAACCTGCACGATCTGCGAAGCCACCTGTGGCATCGCCGTCGAGACGTCCAGCCGCGAGATTCTGCGCGTCCGCGGCGACGAAGACCACGTCCTTTCGCGCGGCCACGTCTGCCCGAAGGCGATCGGGATGAAAGAGCTGCAGGAGGACCCGGACCGCTTGCGCACGCCCCTGCGCCGCACTGCGAGTGGAGACTACGAAGCCATCGGCTGGGACGAGGCCTACGCCCTCGTGACCGAGCGGCTCGGCGCGATCCGCGAAGCGCGTGGCAACGACGCGGTCGCGCTCTATCGCGGCAACCCGTGCATCCACGACTTCTCCACCCTGCTCGGCGTGCAGGTGCTGAACCGCGCCCTCGGCACGAAGAACGTGTTCTCCGCGGGGCCCGTCGACACCTGGCCGCGCTATGTGCAATCGGGCTCGATGTACGGCGGCCCTCTGCGCGCCACCGTGCCCGACGTCGATCGCACCGACTACCTGTTGATGCTGGGAGCGAACCCGCTGGTTTCGAACGGCAGCCTGATGACGGCTCCGGGCATTCGCGATCGCATGGCCGCCATCCAGGCGCGCGGCGGCAAGATCGTCGTCGTCGACCCGCGTCGCAGCGAAACCGCTGCGCGCGCCGACGAGCACCTCTTCATCGAACCGGGGGGCGATGCGGCCTTCCTGTTGGCGTTGATCCACGTGGTGTTCGAAGAGGGTCGCCTCGACCTCGGATCGTGCGCGGGCCTGGTGAACGGGCTCGACGAACTCGAAGCCCATGTCGCCCGCTATTCGCCCGAACGTGTCGCCGCGAGTTGCGGGATCGACGCCGCGACCATGCGTCGCATCGCACGCGAGGTCTGCGAGGCGCCGAGCGCCGCGATCTACGGGCGCATGGGCACGTGCGTGCAGCGTTTCGGGACGCTGGCGAGTTGGGCGATCGATCTCCTTGCCCTCGTGACGGGCAACCTCGATCGACCCGGGGGCTCGATGTTCCCCAACCCCGCTGCCCCGCTTCACCCGCTCTTCGAAGCCGAAGGGCCCGTCGAGTTCGGGCGCTATCAGAGTCGCGCCGGTGGGCGGGACGAAGTGCTCGGCGAGTTTCCGCTGACGGCGCTGGTCGAAGAGATCGAGACGGCGGGGGAAGGACAGGTGCGCGGCCTCGTCACGATCGCCTGCAACCCGGCGCGTACGATGGCCAATAGCGCGCGCCTCGAGCGCGCCCTCGATTCCCTCGAGTTCATGGTGAGCATCGACTACTACCGCAACGAAACCACGCGGTATGCCGACCTCATCCTGCCCACGACGGCTCCCCTCGAGCGGCCGCAGTACGACCTCGCCCTCAATCACTTCGCCGTCCACAACGTGGCGGTGTGGTCGCCGGCAGTGCTCGAACCCGAAGCCACGATGCTCGATGGCTGGACGATCCAACTCGAACTCGCCAAGCGCTTGATGGGCCTCGGCGCCCTCGCCAACGAACAGGTCGAGACGATCGTGCTCCAGCAGTTCGCCGATCTCGCTCGGGGCCAGAGTCGCTTCGCCGACACGCTCACGATCGAAGAACTCGTCGAACGATCGCGACCCGCGCCGGGGCCGGTCGCCATCCTCGATGCCCTGATCCGTCTCGGCCCCCATGGCGATGGCTTCGGCCGTGAACCCAAAGGCCTCACCCTCGAACGCATCGCCGAGCACCCCCACGGTCTCGACCTGGGGGCCCTCGAACCGATGCTCCCGGGCCATCTCGCCACGGCGAGCGGTAAGATCGAAGCGACGCCGCCCCGCATCACGAGCGATCTCCCCCGCCTCGACGCCTGGCTCGCTGGAGCGCCGTCGAACGAACTCGTGCTGATCAACCGGCGCGACGTGCGCTCGATGAATTCGTGGCTCCACAACCTGCCCGCCCTCGCCAAGGGGCGCGATCGCTGCGTGCTGCTGCTCCACCCCGAAGACGCGGCAAACCGCGAGATCGAGAGTGGCGACAAGGTGCGCATTCGCTCGAACGTGGGCGAGATCGAGGCCACCGCTCAGCTGACGACCGACATGAAACCGGGCGTCGTCTCGCTACCCCACGGCTTCGGCCATCACGGAAGCGGCATCGCGCTGCAGGTCGCCGGCCGCAAGCCCGGCGCGAACGTCAACGCGATCACCGACGACGAAGCCTTCGACGAACCGAGCGGCGCGAGCATGCTCTTCGGCGGAAGCGTCGAAGTCTCGCGGCTCTGACATCCGGCACTCCGACTACGGAGTGCGGACCTCCCCTTCGATCTGCACCTGCAGGGTCTCGGCCCGTTCGTGCAGCCACCCCATGCCGAGTTCCGCGGCTTGTTGGCTCGCGAGCCTTGCGAGTTCTTCGGCGCGCCGCAGGTCGCCCTGGGCATGCACGAGCAGACGCGCGAACTCGAAGCGCGTGCAGGCAAGATAGGGCCAGGCTTCGAGCTGTTCGTTGATGTCGATCGCGAGTTCGAAGTCGCGAGCGCCCTGCTCCCATTCGCCGAGGGTGTGGGCGAGCAGCCCGAGATGACGCGCCACCGCGCCGCGCACCACGGCGGTCACCCGCAACAGGTTGACCCAGCCGCGATAGGGCTCGATCAACTGGTAGAGCACGGCGGCACGCGAGCGATCGGAAAGCGCGTGCGCGATCTCCGCCAACCCGCACAGATCGTCGATGCGCGTGAAGTCTTCGGGCACGATCGCGAAGCGGTTGCGCGACCAGATGTCGAAATCCTTCTCGACCTCACCGAGGCGTCCGAGCAGGCAGTGCACGGAAGCCAGGCGAATGCGCGAATTGAGACTTCGCGGCGATTCGTTCAGATGCCAGCGCGCCACGGTCTCGAGCTCGTCCCATTCCCCGCGATGGCGCAGGATCTCGACCCGATGCAGGCCGCGGATCTGCACGGCGCTCGAGGTGGGTGCCTGCTCCATGTCCTGGGCGAGGAAGTCGGCTTCGGCCCACTCGCCGCGCAGGATGGCCAGGGTCGCGCGGTAGCGCGAAGGCCAGGGAGCGCTGACGTCGGGCTCGAGGTTGCGCAAGCGCGGCAACATGGCCTGGGCGTCCGCGATGCGTCCGACCTCGAAGAGATCGGAGAGCAGTAGATACTTGACCCAGTACTCGAGGTCGCCGCCGCGTCCATCGACCTCCTTGGCGAAGCCCTCGATCAGGCGGATGCGTTCGTCGATGTCATCCGGACCGCTCAGGCTGAAGACGCGGACGCCCGCGATGTCGTAGATCGCCTTCGCAGAGCCCGATTGGAAGGCCAGGGACATCGCTTCGGCAGTGGCGTCCCGGCCGGCGCGCCAGTCTTCGCGAC
Organism: Myxococcota bacterium; assembly: GCA_028278345.1. GTDB lineage: Bacteria > Myxococcota_A > UBA9160 > UBA9160 > UBA4427 > DUBZ01. The sequence goes on along the minus strand of JANQEL010000126.1, from coordinate 14,594 downwards.
GCCCCGATGAGATGCGCTCGTAGGCGAGATAGGCGAGGCAGTAGGCCAGGGCTTCGAGGTCACCCGACTCGCGCAGGCGCGGAAGCCAACCCTGCAGGGTCGCGATCATGACGTTGTCGACCCGACCCACCGCATTCGTCTGCACCAGGTTGTAGGGAAGCGCGCGAATCGCCCGGGTGATCAGATCGGTCGCCTTCGTGCGATCGGCGAGTTCGGCCGCCTTGAGGATGGTGGCGCGCGCCTCGTCGGGCATGGCGAGCTGTTTGTAGGTCTCGGCGAGTTGCAGCAGTTGTTCGCAACACAGACGTTCGAGGGAACTCTTCTCGGCCACGAAGCGATGAACGTCACGCAGGGCGTCGAGGGTGCCGTCGAGATCCTGGGCGGCCAGTTCGCGATTGAGATCCGGCGGACGCACGACGCCGAAGCGCTTCATCTGGCCTTCGATCGCCTGTCGGCTCACCGGCTTGTTCGAACCCTTTCGCCGATAGAGCCGCGCCGCCAGCGATTGATTCCAACCGAGACTCTCGAGCCAGCGGCGATAGAGGGAGCGGGCGTCGGTACCCCGCTCGGCCGCCGCACGCTCGAAATCCCAATCGTGGGCGCGCATGAATTCGCAGAGTGCCCGGGCCTCGTCGCTGAGGTCGGCGGTGGGATCCTTGCGCGCGGTCATGGTCGATTCCCTTCGCGGCGCCTGGCTCGACGGCGCCCGTCGACGTCAAGCTGGCTGGGCGAGAATCAGTTGACAAGTGCAACCGATTGCGGTTGCAGCGCAATTGAATTCGAACATCGCTGAGCAGGTGATACGAATTCCCTATGTTATTCAGCAACTTGGGAAATCCTGGCCACGGAGAACCGGGCGGCCGAGTCGGGTTGCAGGGGGTGCCATTCTCCGGTTGACGCGCCCCCCTGCCGGGCCTCCCGGAGCGCAACTGCAACGCGCTTGCAGTGCAGTCCTCAGGCCAGCGGCAGGGCGACCGTCGGCTCGACGACCGGGTCGCCCCTGCGCAGCAGGTACTCGACGCCGGGATGATTCGGGTAGTCGACCCGACGCCACTCGCGCATGCCGAGCCGCTTCATCACCTCGATCGAAGCCGTGTTGGGCAGGTCGGCGCCGGCCACGATCTCGTTCACACGCGTCGCGTCGAAGGCGTGCCGGATCACCGCGACGCTCATCGAAGTCGCGAGACCGCGACTGCGATACGCGGGTGCGAGCAGGTAGGTGAGTTCGGCGCGTTCGCCGGCCTCGTCGGGCTCGAGCAGGACGCAACCTGCGAGCTTCGACGCTTCGTCTTCCAACATCCAGAGCCCGACATCGGCGCGCGCGAAGTGCGCGATGCCCGCGCACAGCCAACTCTCGACGAAGGCGCGGTCGGGCTCGCGATCGTCAGCGAGGTAGCGATACACGCTCGGTTCGCGCAGCAGCTCATGGAGCGAATCGAGATCGCCCGTGCGGGCGCGTCGCAACCGCATCCCCGAAGCGTCGCTCACTCGACGCTGTCCCCGATCCAGGCGAGGTAGTCGCGCGAGCCGCGCTCGATCGGGAGCGCGATCACCTCGGGAACGTCGTAGGGATGTGTTTCGCGGATGCAGGCTTCGAGGGCGTCGTAGCGCGCAGCGGTCGTCTTGATGACGAGCAGCTCCTCGCGATCGCGCTCGATCTTGCCTTCCCAGCGATAGATCGACTCCACGCCGGCCACGCGATTCACGCAGGCCGCGAGCCCCTGCTCGACCAGTGTGCTCGCGATGCGCAGCGCCACCTCTTCATCCGGGCAGGTACACAACACCACACAGGCCTCTACCGGTGCGTCGCTTCGCCGCGTCATTTCTTCCCCTCGACACCGAGTGCGAACTCTTCCTCGGGTGACAGGATCATGCGATGTCGCGCATAGACTCCGAACCACAGAAGACTCAGCGCGAACCAGATCGCCACCCCATACACCCCCGGCCGATAATCGGGGTTGATGAAGAGGAAGACCAGGGTGAGCGCCGCGATCGTTCCGGCCACCAGCGCCCCCGTGCGACCCAGCGGGCTCACGTAGGGCCGTTCGAGCCGGGTCATCGCCTTGATGCGCCAGTACGCCGCCATCTGCATCACGTAGGCGATCACGGCACCGAAGACCGCCATGTTGAGCAGCACGCCACCCACCGGCACGTCGCCGAAGATCGCGCTGCCGTATTCGATCGCGAGGGCCACCGCGTAGCCGGAGACCGCGCCCACCACGAGGGCCACGTGCGGCGTCTTGCGCGTCGAGTGCGTGACCGACATCCAATGCGGGAAGTAGCCGGCGCGCGAAAGCGAATAGATGTTGCGCCCGTACGCGTAGATGATGGCGTGAAAGCTCGCGACCAGACCCGCCACCGCCGCGAGCGAAAGCAGGGTGGTTCCCGCTCCCTCACCGAAGATGGTGCGGAAGGCGAGGAAGAGAGGCTCCTCCGAAGCCCCGACGGCCGCAGCACCGGGAGCGATACCCGCGTTGAGGAAGAGGGTGAGCAGGGAGGCGACGATCAGGGTCGCAATGCCGTAGAGCAGGCCGCGGGGCATGTCGCGCTTCGGGTCGTGGCTTTCCTCGGCGGCGAGGGGCAGCTGCTCGATCGCGAGGTAGAACCAGATCGCGAACGGCAGCGAAGCCGTCACTCCCGAGAGCCCCCGTGGAAACCAGGCCGAATGCCCCGGTTCGGGCTCGATATCGAGGGCGTAGCGCCACTCGAAGTGCGGCAGGGCTCCCACCCAGAAGATCGTGAGGACGAGCAGCGCGAGAAAGGTGATCGCCACGGTGACGCGAAAGGTGAGTTCTACCCCCGCGATGTTGATCCCGACGAAGAGCGCATAGAAGAGCGCCCACCAGAACGGGTTCGGCAACACCAGGCCGAAGGCACTCTCGGCGATGGCACCAACGTAGCCACCGATCCCCACGACGATCACCGCCGGAGTGAGAACGTATTCGATGCTCTCCGCGAGCCCGGTGATGAAACCGCCCCACGGGCCGAAGGCCGTGCGACCGAACGAGTAGGCGCCGCCGGTGTGCGGCAGCGCGGGGGAGAGTTCGGCGATCGAGTAACACATCGCGATGTACATGACGGCCACGATGCCTGTGGCGACGAGCAACCCGCCGAAGCCCCCGGCGAGCAGGCCGAAGTTCCAACCGAAGAAGTCACCGGAGATGACGGCCCCGACACCGAGGGCCCAGAGCGACCACGCACCCGCGAAGCGCCGAAGCCCGCGACGTTCGAAGTAGTCGGCGTCGGCTTCGCGATAGGTGACGGAGCGATCGCGATCGTGGGAGCGATGGTCGGTCATGGTGGGCGACGCGCAGCGGGCGCGCCCACGGAATCTACGCTTCCGGCTCGCCCGTGCCCAGGGTCTTGCGCGTGATGCCCATGTCGCGGCGGAAGCGCCTGAGTCCGTCGCCCCACTGCCGCCACACGCGTCCCATGCACCACCAGAAGATCGTCCAGCGACACTGCCGTCGCTGCGCGGGCGAGAGTCCCTGCGCACGTGACACCAGCGCGAACATCGCGCTCATCAGGCGCCAGGGCGATTTCTTGAGCTGCGGCGCACGCTCGGGATACATCTCGAACAGATGTGCGTAGTGGCTCGAACTGTCGACCTCGGGCCAGCTGCGGTGGAACAGGCAGCGGGGGACGTGGACGAAACGACCGCCGAGACAAAGCTCGGTGGTGAGGAGCCAGTCCTGGCTGTGGTGGATCTGGAAGAGCTGCGTGCGCGCCAGGGCCTCGCGGCGCATCAGGGCGTAGGTGGGCTCGTAGATTGCGGCGCCGGCGTGGAAGAACCAGAGCAGGCGCGCGAGTCGGCGCACGGGATCGGGGGATTCGAGGTACTCGCCGCGGAACTCCTCGAAGTCGACGCCGCCGCGTTCGTAGTGGAGACCGAAGAAGGTGGTGGCCACGATCGCTTCCGGATCGGCGTCGAGGGCGTCGACACAGGCACCGGTGTAGCCGGGCTCGAGCCAGTCGTCGGCGCCGATCCAGCGGAAGTACTCACCGCGGGCGAGGCGGAAGACCCGGTTGAAGTTCTCCACCAGGCCGACATTGCTCTCGTTGAGACAGACGCGAACGCGATCGTCCTTCGTCGCGTACTCGTCGAGGATCTCGCGCGTGCGATCCGTCGAGCAGTTGTCGCAGATCACGATCTCGAAGTCGGCGAACTCCTGGGCGAGGATCGAGTCGAGGCACTTGGCGATCGAGTCTTCGCCGTTGCGAACCGGCAGGCCGAAGGTGACCCGCGGCACCACGGTCGCGGAATCATCCGCAACGCTCGCACCGCTTTCGCTGCTCTCGATGATTCCGACGTTTCCGGCCGCCACAGGGGTGTCTCCGCGCGTCGTTTCCGACGCGGATCGATGTCTCCGTTATACCTCATTCGGGCTCGCGCTCGGGGGGCTGAAGCGCCGAGAGACGCAATCTCCACCTTCGCTGGGTGCGCAGATCATGCGCTGGGGTTCCACGGATCGAGCTGCGCGAATCAGCGGGGAACCGTCTCACACGAATGTGCAACAAATGGGTCTAGATCACGGATTGCTATAGTCCACCGCCCCGATCGCCGAATGGTGTAGCTGCAAGAGTTGAATGGCTGGGCGGGTGCCGGGACGACCGCCACGGCAGCTTCGATCCACATCACCCCGAACCGTTCGAGCGACCCTCCCCGTGAGCCACGACCCCCAGATCGACGACACGAGCGCCCCTGCCGGCGAGGCGGTTTCCGAGGCCGCAGACGGTCCCTCGCTCGGGGAACGCGCGGTTTCGGGCAGTTTCTACACTGTGCTGCGTTTCGGCGGGGAAAACGTCCTTCGCCTCGGCAGCAACCTGATCCTGACGCGGCTGCTGGTGCCGGAGGACTTCGGCCTGATGGCGCTCGTGAGCGTCTTGATGACCGGGCTCGCGATGTTCAGCGACGTGGGCATCGCGTCCATCGTCGTGCAGAACAAACGCGGCGACGATCCGGCCTTCCTCGACACCGTCTGGACCGTGCAGATCCTGCGCGGCGCCGCGCTCACCGCACTCGCCGTGGCCCTCGCTCCGGCGATGGCGCACTTCTACGACGAGCCGCGACTGCGCGATCTGACCTGGGTCGCGAGCCTCGCGGTGCTCACCGAGGGTTTCAACTCGATTGCATTGTTCAAGCTCCAGCGTCACCTGCGCATCAAGAAGCTGGTGGCGATCGAGCTCTCGAGCGTGCTGTTTCGCATCGTCGTGACGATCGCCTGGGCGGTCGCCTTCCCGAGCGTGTGGGCCCTGGTGTACGGCGGCCTCGTCGGGAGCGTGGGCAAGATGCTGCTCTCGCATGTCGCGGCTCGCGAACACGTGTGCCGTCTGCGCTGGGAATGGGAGTCGATTCAGGCGGTGATCGACTTCGGGAAGTGGATCTTCCTTTCGACGATCCTCTTCTTCCTCGCCGGCCAGAGCGATCGCCTGATCTTCGGACGGCTGATCGGCATCGAGCAACTCGGCGTGTTCAGCATCGCACTGATCTTCGCCACGATTCCCACCCAGGTGATCTGGAAGATCGGCAACGCGGTGGTCTTCCCGGCTCTCAGTCGTCGACTCGAACGCGAGGGGGATCACGTCTCGGTCTACGATCGTGCACGGCTGCCGCTCCTGGTGGCGGGCGCGTTGCCCGTCCTGGTACTTCTCGTCTGCGGGCCGGAGCTGATCGAACTCCTCTACGACGATCGTTATCTCGAAGCGGGTTGGATGCTGCAGCTACTTGCAATCGCCACCTGGGTGCAGATCCCGCAGGCGTCGAGCGGCTCGCTGATGATGGCCTTTGGCCAACCGCGTTGGATCGCGATCGCGAACGGCGTCAAGTTCGCGGGCTTCGTGATCTGCCTGCCCGTGGGTTGGATGCTGTTCGGAACGGTCGGAGCGATTGCGGGCCTCGCCGGTGCAGAACTGTTCCGATACGTCACGCTCGCGATCGCGGTCCGCATACAGAAGTTTCCGGTACTGCGCGCCGACGCCACCGTGACTCTCCTCCTCGCGGTGGTCGGCCTTGTGGGGCTGCAGGTCACAGGGTGGCTGGACGACGCGGGGCATGGCGCGCTCGTTCGCATGGCGGCGGGTATCGTGGTGATCGCCGCACTGTGGGCGGCGGGAGCTGCAGCGCTATTGAAGGACGAGCTTCCCCGGCTTCGCCAGGGGCTGGAAGACCGCCGCGCGCGACGCCAGGCCGCACGGGCTTGAAGAAGGCGCAGAAGAAGAAATAGAAGAGAAGAGGAAGACGACCCTGATCTTCGAAGAAACGAAATTGAGCGGGACCTACGTGATCGAACTGGAGCCGCATCGCGACGAGCGCGGCTTCTTTGCGCGCTCATTCTGCGCCGACGAGTTCGCCGCCCACGGTCTCGTGGATCACTGGGCGCAGAGCAATGTCTCGTTCAACGCGAAGAAGGGAACCCTGCGCGGCATGCATTGGCAGATCGCGCCGCATCGCGAAGTGAAGCTCGTGCGTTGCACCGCGGGTTCGATCTTCGACGTGATCGTCGATGTGCGAAGCGATTCGCCGACGCTCGGCCAATGGGTGGGCGTCGAACTCAGCGCCGAGAACCGCAGGATGTTCTACATCCCCGAAGGCTTCGCACACGGTTTCCTCTCGACCGCCGACGACACCGAGGTCTTTTACGAGATGAGCCACCCCCACGCTCCCGAAGCGGCCCGCGGCTTCCGTTACGATGATCCGGCGGTGGCGATCGAGTGGCCCGGTGAAGTGGCCGTGCTCTCGGAACGCGACGCCGGATACGCGCCCCTCGATCTCGAACGAATCGCGGAGCGCCCTGCATGAGCGATACGGCGAAGATGACGGGCGAAGAGATGATGGCACTGGCGCGCGAGCTCTATCCGATCTGCCGCAGCATCACGGGCGACGGCGTGCGCAAGACCCTCGACATCCTGGGGAACCACCTCGCCCTCGAACGACGCGAGGTGCCGAGCGGTACCCCCGTGCTCGATTGGACCGTGCCCCGCGAGTGGAACATCCGCGACGCCTGGATCAAGGATGCCGATGGCAAGCGGGTGGTCGACTTCGCCGCTTCGAACCTCCACGTCGTGAACTACAGCGTGCCCGTCCCCGCGCAGCGGATGTCCCTCGAAGAACTGCAGCCCCACCTGCACTCCCTCGAAGACCGTCCCGAACTCGTGCCCTATCGCACGACCTACTACGACGAGAACTGGGGCTTCTGCCTTTCGCACCGGCAGCGCGAGGCGCTCGAGCCGGGCGAGTACGAGGTGTGCATCGATTCCTCCCTCGAGGACGGCGCGCTCTCCTACGGCGAGCTGCTCATTCCGGGAACGAGCGAAGAAGAAGTCCTGATCTCGGCGCACGTCTGTCATCCCTCGCTGGCCAACGACAACCTCTCGGGGATCGCGCTGGCCACCGCTTTCGCGAAGGCGCTGAGTACTTCGCCGCGGAGACTCTCGTATCGCTTCGTCTTTGCGCCGGGAACCATCGGGGCGATCAGCTGGCTGGCCGCCAATCGCGAAGCGGTCGCGCGCGTCCGCCACGGCCTCACGCTGGTCTGCATCGGGAACGACGACGGCCTGCGCTACAAGCGCAGCCTCGACGGGGACGCCCCGATCGATCGCGCGGTCGAGGCCGTCCTCGAGCGCAGCGGCGAAACTTGCTTCGTGCGCGACTTCCATCCCTACGGCTACGACGAGCGTCAATACAACTCGCCCGGCTTCCGCATCCCCGTCGGCTCGCTCTCTCGCGGCCAGCACGGAGAGTTTCCGGAATACCACACCTCGGCGGACGATCTTTCGTTCATCCGCGGCGATCGCCTCGAGGGCGCCCTCGACACCCTGTTCGAGACGGCGCGGATACTCGACACGAACCGGCAATATCGCAGCCTCGCCCCCTTCGGCGAGCCGCAACTCGGACGCAGGGGGCTCTACCGCGCGATGGGGGGCGAGACGAATCCCGCGGATCTCTCGATCGCCATGTTGTGGACGCTGCAACTGGCCGATGGAGAACACGACCTGTTGGCCATGGCCGAGCGATCGGGCCTCGACTTCGAGGTCGTGGCACGCGCGGCGGCGCTACTCGAAGAACACGAACTACTCGAAGCAATCGGGTGAACATGCAGGGCCAGAGGGCAAAGAGGAAAGCATGCGCGTATTGATCACGGGACACGAGGGCTACATCGGCGCGGTGATGGCTCCCATGTTTCGCGACGAAGGCCTCGACGTGGTCGGCCTCGATAGCGGTCTCTTCGTCGACTGCGATTTCGGCAGCCAGCCCTCTGGCATCCCCGGCATTCGCCGGGATCTGCGCGATGTCACGGCGGCGGATCTCGAAGGCTTCGATGCGGTGATCCACCTCGCGGCCATCTCGAACGACCCGCTCGGCAACCTGAATCCCGACTGCACCTACGCGATCAACCACCGCGCCTCGATCCACCTGGCGAAGTGCGCGAAGGAAGCGGGGGTCGGGCGCTACCTCTACTCGTCCTCGTGCAGTGTCTACGGCGCCGCGAGCCCCGACGACGTGCTCGACGAAAACGCGGCGTTCTCTCCCGTCACGCCCTACGCGGAAAGCAAGGTGATGGTCGAAGCCGATCTGGCACCGCTGGCCGACGACGACTTCTGCCCGGTCTACCTGCGCAACGCGACGGTGTATGGCGTGTCCCCGCGACTGCGCGGCGACCTCGTCGTGAACAATCTCGTCGGCTGGGCACTCACCACCGGCCAGGTCTTCCTCAAGAGCGACGGCTCGCCGTGGCGCCCCCTCGTGCACGTCGAGGACGTGTGCCGCGCCTTCCTCGCGGCGCTCCGCGCCCCGCGCGAAGTGGTCTTCAACCAACCCTTCAACGTCGGCCGCACCGGCGAGACCTTCCGCATCATCGAAGTCGCCAACATGGTGGCCGAGCGCATCGAAGGCAGTCGCGTCGAGATCGCCGAAGGCGCCGGCCCCGACCCGCGCTGCTATCGCGTGAACTTCGAGAAGATCGAACGAGAGCTTCCGGGCTACGACCCGAGCTGGACGGTGGCGAAGGGCGTGGCCCAACTCGACGAGGCCTATCGCACGATCGGCCTCACGAAGGAAGACCTCGAAGGCAGCCGCTACCTGCGCATCGCGCGCATCCAGGAGCTGCTCGACCAGAAGAAGCTCGACCAGGATCTGCGCTTCGTCGACGCGGGAGATTCGCCGTGACGTCCGACCGCCAGCCCCCCTGCCGCGCCTGCGGAACTCCTCTTCGACACACCTTCGTCGATCTCGGCATGTCACCGCTCTGCCAGAAGCATCGCACTCCCGAAGACGTCGCCGACATGGAGCCCTTCTATCCCCTCCACGTCTGGCTCTGTGACCAGTGCTTCCTCGTGCAGCTCGAAGAGTTCGTCGCACCCGACGAGATCTTCGGCGATGGCGAGTACGCCTACTTCTCCTCCTTCAGCGACTCGTGGCTCGAACACGCGAGCCGCTACGTCGCGCAGACGAGCGAGCGCTTCGGCCTTGGCGAGAAGAGCTTCGTCGTCGAAGTGGCGAGCAACGACGGCTACCTGCTCCAGTACTTCGTCGAACGCGACGTGCGCGTGCTCGGCATCGAACCGGCTTCGAATACCGCCGAAGCCGCCCGTGCGAAGGGCATCGACACCCTCGTGCGATTCTTCGGCCTCGAAACCGCGCAGTTCGTCGCGAAGGAGCACGGGCGCGCCGACCTCATCGCGGGCAACAACGTGCTCGCCCACGTGCCCGACATCAACGATCTGGTCGCGGGCCTGAAGCATCTGCTCTCCGAGAACGGCGTCGTCACCATGGAGTTCCCCCACCTGATGCGACTGATCGAGGGGAACCAGTTCGACACCATCTACCACGAGCACTTCTCCTATCTCTCCTTCGGCACGGTGAACGAGCTCTTCGCGAAGCACGGCCTCGTGCTCTTCGACGTCGAGGAGCTACCCACCCACGGTGGTTCGATCCGCATCTATGCGCGCCACGCCGATTGCCGCGTGCACGAGGGGACGCCGCGCGTGGCGGAACTACTCGAACGCGAAGAGCGCGAAGGCCTGCGTACCCTCGAGTACTACGCGCGTTTCGCCGAGCGCGTGCGCGAGACCAAGCGCAAGCTGCTCGAGTTCCTGATCGCCGCCAAGCGAGAGGGGAAGCAGGTGGTGGGTTATGGCGCCCCGGGCAAGGGCAACACGCTGCTCAACTACTGTGGCATTCGCACCGACTTCCTCGACTACACCGTCGACCGTAGCCCCCACAAACAGGGGGGCTTTCTCCCCGGCACCCACATCCCGATTCGTCATCCCGATGAAATCGAGCGCACGAGGCCCGACTACGTGCTCATCTTGCCCTGGAATCTCGAGCGCGAGATCATCGACTCGATGTCAGTGGTGAAGAGCTGGGACGGGAAGTTCGTCGTGCCCATCCCCGAGGTTCGCATCTGTGACGATTGACGCGACACACATGGAGGACATCCGATGAAGGTCGTCCTCTTCTGCGGCGGAATGGGGATGCGGCTGCGCGAAGCCGCCGAAGACGTCCCCAAGCCCCTGGTCCCCGTCGGCCAGCGCCCGATCCTGTGGAACCTGATGAAGTACTACGCCCACTACGGGCATCGCGACTTCGTGCTCTGCCTCGGCTACCGCGCCGAAGCCATCAAGAACTACTTCATCAACTACGACGAGCGCCTCACCAACGACTTCGTGTGGAAGGGCTCGAGTAGCGACGTCGAGCTGCTCTCCTCCGACATCGACGATTGGTCGATCACCTTCGTCGACACGGGGATCGAGGCGAACATCGGCATGCGCCTGCGCGCCGTGCGCGAACACCTCGAAGGCGAGGAGATGTTCCTGGCCAACTACGCCGACGGTCTCACCGACCTGAAGCTCGACCAGTACGTCGCCAACTTCGAGAGCAGTGGGAAGATCGCCTCGATGGTGACGGTGCGGGCGCCGCTCACCTTCCACGTCGTCGACGCCGACGCCCAGGGAAGCGTGAAGCAGATGAAGCCGATGCACGGCGACCACCTGCGCGTGAACGGCGGCTTCTTCGCCTTCCGTCAGGAGATCTTCGAATATCTCGGTCCCGGCGAAGAGCTCGTCGAAGAACCCTTCCAGCGCCTGATCGAGGCCGGCGAACTCCTCGCCCACCCCCACGACGGTTTTTGGAAGGCGATGGATACCTTCAAGGACAAGACGCAGTTCGAGCAGATGCTTCGCGCGGGCAACACTCCGTGGCGCGTCTGGAACGGCAACCGGGGTGACTCGTGATCCCCCTGCTGCTCGGCCGCGACACGAACGAGCCGCTCAAGGTGACCTGCCTCGGCGCGCACTGCGACGACATCGAGATCGGTTGCGGGGGCACGCTGCTCGCACTCCGCGAACGCTTTCCCCAGCTCGATATGCGCTGGCTGATCCTCTCTTCGGATGAAACGCGCGCGGCGGAAGCCCGGGCCAGTGCGGCGCGCTTCGGTGTGGCCGATGTCGCCAAGCAGGTCCAGACCGAGACATTCCGCGATGGATACCTCCCCTACGAGGGTGCGGCGGTGAAGCAGGCGATCCACGATCACCGAAACACCTTCGAGCCGGACCTGGTCTTCACCCACTATCGCGACGACCGACACCAGGATCACCGCATGGTGTCGGACATCACCTGGAACGCCTATCGCGACCACCTCGTCCTCGAATACGAGATTCCGAAGTGGGACGGCGATCTGGGCATTCCGAATACCTTCATGCCACTGGCCCACGAGCAGGTCGAGGCCAAGCTCGAGATCCTGCACGAAGCCTACGTCTCGCAACACGAGAAGCCGTGGTTCCAGCCCGAGGCCTTTCGCGGCTTGATGGCGGTGCGGGGTGTCGAGGCGCGCGCACCCTCGGGTTACGCCGAGGCCTTTCACGCGCGCAAACTCGTGCTGGCGGCAAACGAAAGCTGAAGCGGTGGCGCGTGTGGAGTGGTTGGGATGAGTGCTGATGCTGTCGAAACGAAGCTGAACCTGCGTGCAGGCGAATGGGTCGAGGTGCGAAGCGAAGCGGAGATCCTCGCCACCCTCGACGCGAAGGGGGAACTCGAAGGCCTCCCCTTCCAACCCGAGATGCTCCACTTCTGTGGCCAGCGGTTTCGCGTCTACCGCCGCGCCGACAAGACCTGCGACACCATCTCGGGGAGCGTCGGCGGCCTGCGCATGCAGCGCAGCGTGCACCTCGATGGCGTGCGCTGCGACGGTGAGGCCCACGGCGGATGCCAGGCCGCATGCCTGATCTTCTGGAAGGAAGCGTGGCTGCGGCGCACCGAAGCACCGACCGGCGGTTTCCTGTGGAATCGCCTGATGGCCGGAGAGCACGACCCGGGCCTTCCGACCGGTGAAGAACCCTGCACCCGCGCGACCCTCGACCGCTTCGCGAAGCAACCCGAAGCCGAGGGCGCCGAGAGCAAGAACTACCGCTGCCAGGTCACCCAGCTCCTCGAAGCCTCGCAGCCGATGCAGTGGAACGACTGGAGCCAGTACCTGCGCGACTGGCTCTCGGGCAACGTCGGCCTCGGGTACCTGCTGCGGATCTCGCTACTCCGCGGCTACGCACCCTTCGTGATCGGCCGCGGCTTCTCGCTGAAGGTCCGCATCTACGATGCGCTCGCGAAGCTCTTCGGCGAATCCCACTGGCCCTTCCACCCCGGTCGTCTCGAGAAGCGAACGCCGAAGGAGACCCTCGACCTGCAACCCGGCGAACTCGTCCGCGTGAAGAGCCACGACGAGATCCTCGACACGCTGAACAAGAACTGGGCGAACCGCGGCCTGCAGTGGGCTCCGGAAATGGTGCGCTACTGCGGCGGCACCTATCGCGTGCGCGATCGTGTCACGAAGATCCTCGACGAGAAGACGGGTGAACTCGTCGAGATGCGAAGCGACTGCATCATCCTCGAAGACGTCTGGTGCCGCAGCGAATGCAGCAGCAACCGCCTCTTCTGCCCGCGGGCGATCTATCCCTACTGGCGGGAGATCTGGCTCGAGCGCGTCGAGGGCTGACCCGCTTCGACCTCGAGGGCCACGAGGATGCGCTCGCGAATTGCGCGGCGCACTTCCGGCAACTCGCCCACACCGCGTTCGTACTGGGCGTGGAAGTGACGGAAGCCGTTCTGCGCATCGAAGAGTTCGGCCACGACCAGGATCGAACCTTCGTCGATCCGCTCGACGCGCCCTTCGAGGGCGTAACGCGCGCCGAGGTCGCGGGTGATCTCGAGGTTGCGCTCGGAGCGTTCGCCGAAGCCGGCGTGGGGTGGCGGGACGACGACGTGCAGGCTCGTCTCGGCCAGCAGATCGGATTCGAGGGCTTCGCTCACGCCGCCGGCGAACACGCTCTGTCCGACGGACGCCACCGCGGTGCGAAAGGGAACCACCACGATCGTGGGTCTCACGATCGACCCCACTCCGGTTGCGCTCGGCGGGCGCGCGGCCACCGAAGAAGCCACCGCGGGTAGCGTCGACGTCGTCCCGCCGCCCAACCAGAAACCCACGCCTCCGGTCACGAGCAGCAGGGCGAGAACCGCCGTCGCCCATACGGCGATCGGTCGGTGCTCGAAGGAACTCGGCGCCACTTCCGGTTGCAACAGGGTCTTGCCGATGATCAGGCGATGCACCGCCAGGGGGGCCTGCCCCTCCTCGACTTCGCGAAGACCGACATCGATCGTGTGCAGGTTCATCTCGTCGCGTAGTTCGGTCCGCACACTGCCCGAGATGCACACGCCACCGGGATCACTCAAGCGCTCGAGGCGCGACGCCACGTCGACCGCCGAACCGCGAACGCTTCCGCTTTCGACGGCGACGCGGCCGCGATGAATGCCGAAGGCGAAGCGCGCCGCGCCGGGGTCGGTCACGCCCGTGGCCTGCAGGCGCTGGATCTCGGTCGCACACTCGACGGCCGCGCGCGAAGTGCGGAACGCAACCACGATCCCGTCGATCGCGAAACCGTGGAGCAGCCCGCCGTGGGCCGTCGCGCAGGCCTCGACCTGATCGCGGAAGCGCGGCAGCTGGGTCTGGCCCTCGTCGCCGCGCAGGGTGCCAAAGAGGATGGTTCGCGTTTCCGATTCGAGCGCTGCAGATGCCATCGCGAAACAAGGATAGAATATCGGCCGACCCGAGTGGCTTCGAATTCAACGCGCCCACGAACCGTCGAAGCGAAAGTCGAAAGCGAGAAGTCGAGATGCATTTCGTGGAACCGCGTTTCTCCAAAGCGATCGTCTGCCTGGTGATGGCCGGCTCGTTCGTCCAGCTCGGAGTCACCGCAGCGGCCGAGGCCGCGGCTACCCCGGTTTCTGCCGACGCGCGGGCGCGCGACGAGCGCATGGCGCGGGTCGAAGACGCACGGCTGCGGGGCGATCTCCCGCAGCTCCAGGTCATGCGCGATCGCGTCGAAGCGCTTCTCTCGAACGCGCAGGCCGATCCCGCCCTGCGCTACGACGCCGCCTATACCCTCCTGCGCAGTCATATCCTGATGCGCGTCCGCAAGGTTCCGGCAGCGGAGCGAGCGCCGGTCTACGAGCGGGCCCGTAGCCACACCGCCTGGCTCCTCGAACGCGATCCGAAGGACGTCGAGGCGCGAGTCCTCGAGAGCGCCCTGATCGGCGAAGCTGCAAC
>JANQEL010000101.1 GCA_028278345.1 Myxococcota bacterium | reverse complement strand
TGACGTTGGTGAACTCCAGGAACTCACTGTCGAGCCAGCCGAAGCGCGCGATGAACTTGAGGTTGTCGTACTCGTCGGGCACCCAGTCACGCAGGGGCTCGACCGTGATGTCGAACTCGGCGCCGAACTGCTGCACCTCCTCTGCGTTGCGAATCACCAGGGCCGGGGTCGTGTTCGGATCGTCCCGGAAGATGAAGACCTGGTAGTCCTGGTACTTGTAGAAGAAGAATCCGCCACGCATCAGCACCCGACGGTCCAGGATGGACGAGCTGAAACCCCATTCGAAGGCGTCGATCGTCTCCGGTCGAGCGGGGCCTGGGTCGAAGATCTCATCACCGTTGTTGCCGTTGAAGTGCCCCACCTTGAAGCCGCGGGTGTACTTCGAAAACAGCGTGGTCTCGTCATTGATGTGATAGGTCAGCGAGATGCCACCCGTTGGCTCCTGCCAGGTCTTCTGGCGTTGGCGATCATCGGGGGGGTCGGCCACCGCAAGTGACCTTCGCTCCTGGATGCGGAACTCCTTGGTCTCATAGTTCCAGCGCCCGCCGATTTCGAGGGTGAAATCCTCCAGGAAGTCCCAGGCCATTTCCGCGGAAGTCACGAAACCGCTGGTGTCCTGCAGGAACCTGCGCCGGACGGGAACCTGCGAAAAACCCGCGTCGGTGAACGCGAGATTCTCCAAGCGCTCGTACAACATCGCGTTACCCACCGTCCAGCGAACGGCGCCATCGAATGCGTCGCCAGAGAACTCCGCATCGAAGGTGAATTGCCGGGCACTGTCTTCGATGACCGCTTCGAACACGCGCGCCGGGCTGAAGTCATTGTCCGAATCGCGAAAACGCCTGTAGTGTTCGGTTCCGAACGTGAGCTTGGTATCGACCTCACCACCGAGGGTGAACTCGCTGCGCAGGAAACCGCCGTAGGTGTCACGCGTCGTGCGACCCGGCTTGTTGTAGTCGCCTCGATAGGGCTCCCGATCGAGCACTCGATCTTCCGCGAGGTTCTTGCCAAGGATCGTGAACGCGGTGTCCTTGACATCTCGCTTGAATGCCGCGCTCTCTCCGTCAGGTCCTGAGGTCATCCCCGGCAGCACCTCGGCGGCCCGATCGCCATCGATCAGCTCGAAGCTGAATGGATTGATCGACTCGATGATCTCGGCGTACTCCTCTAGCTGTTCGGGGGGTCGATAGAAGCTCCGCTGGGCTTCGTCACCGAAGAATGCGATCGGCTCGCGAACCTCTTCTCTCGGATCCCGATCCACGACGTTCGTTCCAATGAACTCACCCAGTGTGGAATCCTGGTTGAGCCGACTCCCGTGAACGCTGAAGAGGAACTCGACACCGGCATCGGGTGGGGAGAGCCGAATCGATCCACGGGCCGCCCACACGCCCCGATCGCCGACCCATTTATCGAGACCCGGTGGTACGTCGGAGACGTGACCGACTTCCGGGGTCTCGCCGCACATGGAGACCCCGGGGTCTCGTCGATTGGTCGAATCGTTGGCTATGCGATCCGCCAATTCGATCGCGCCCGCACAACCGTTCTCGATGAACGGGTCGGTCGCCTGGATCCGAAAGGCGATTCGCGCCGCCATCACGTCCTCGACAAGGGGAAGGTTGATCATCCCCTCGGTGTCCCTCATGAAGGCGTCCCGAGCATCGTCCGTAACGAAGCTGCCAAAGGTCTGCTTCAGCCGGGCTTCGTACTCGCCCGTTGGCTTGTTGGAGTAGATGCGAATCGCACCCGCCGACGAGTTGCGAAACAGCCCATCGCCCTGGGGTCCACGTTTGACGTCCACGGTTTCGATGTCGAACAACGGAAGGTTCTGGATGGCCGGGGCGTTCAACTGAACATCGTCTTGAAAGATGCCCACTGCACCCGCTGCATTGGAGCTGAAATCGGAAAGCCCCACGCCTCGGATGAAGAACGTCGCGGTCGTCGCGCCCGCACTTCGGATCTCGACGTTGGGCGTGACCTTCGCCAGATCCTGGATGCTCGCTGCACCGAGGGCATCGATGGTGGCGGCATCGAACTGCGTGACCGATTCCGGAACGTCGGCCTCGATGCCCGAGACGGCGCGCCCCTTCACCTTCATCATCTCGACGCCCGCCGGCGGGGCGACATCGCCGGTCGCTTCGGCGGAAGGCGTCTGCGTTCCTGCACCGGACGTTTCGTCCTGCTGTGCCCGCGCGATCTCCCCCTGGAAGTTGAGCACGAACGTGACGACCAGGAGTGCACACCACAACGCGATTCGCGTCGCCATCACACTTCGCTCACCTCGTTGGTTGCGATCGATTCCTTGGCTCGGCAAAGCACTCGACATGAAGCAATGCAATCCGGGAGTCCGGTTTCTTGTAGACCGTCATCCGCTAGAGAAGAGAGGAAGGTAGAGAAGGAGACAAGAGGCTCGAGCGTGATGCGAGTTCGCCGTCGGTTGTTTCGCCTGTTTCGCGCTATTGCGATGACACCCGACGGTGCGCCATCCTCGCCCCGATGCGAATCTCAGTCAAGAGACTGAGGGCCCTGCTTGGGCTCTTCGGGGTTGTGCACCTTGCAACCGTCGCACACGCCCAGGACGCCTCGACTGAACCAACCAGTCCATCCCTGGTCGCGGAAGCCACGGACGAACTCGATCGATGGGTCCCCTCGTTGTCGGTATCCCTCGAGCTGCTGATGCACGACGTCAGCGGTGGCATCGAACCGACCCCGCTTCTGGGTCCCTTCGATCACAGCGAAGAGAACCCCGACCGAGTCGCCGGGCTCTCCGTGTTACGCCCGGACTCGTCGGGATCGAATCTCGTCATGACGCCGGTATCGAGCCTCTCTGCAGAGTTCATGACACCGGGCCTGCGGTCGATTCCGTTCCTGCCCGAGATCGAGGTTCCGGGTGCGCCTCGCCTGTTCGTGCACGGTGAAGTCAGCCCCTCCTATTCACTGACCTACCGCATCGCTAAGGAGGGCGACCCCAAGCCTCCCACGGTTCCGTCGAACATCACGGCGAACAATCGGGACCTTCGAGAGGGGGTCGTTTTTGGTCAGGGAAGCCTGCTGGAAACCGAAGCCAAGCGGTGGATGTTCGCGGCCGGCGCCGGGATCGCGTTCACCGTGGACGTATTCGATCGACGGTTTCGCGTCAAACCCTCCTTCGAATGGTTCACCGAAGAACTCAAGGTGCGCGGGGAGCTTCGCCGGGCCGTATCCCTGATCCCTAAACCGAAACGCCCCCACGACTTTCGCTTCGAACATCTCACGGGCTCGAAGACGAAGCGCTTCCACGCCCTGGGTGCCGGAGTCGAGTTCGAACTCGACACGAAACGCGCTGGCCCCTTTCTTGTATCGGTCTTCGGCAATGCACGGGGCTATCGCTTCCAGGGAAGCGGGAAGATCGAGATCCGCGACTCGAACGTCCACGGCGAAGAAGTGGTCTACTCGATCAAACGCGACCGCTACGCCTATCGCGCCGCCACCGGTATCCGGGTCCGTCTCGCGGTCGAATAGCCGGGTGGGAACCGAAGCGGCGCGGGGTGCGCCCGCTGCGGCGCCTCATCGGGTCGCTGCTGTGCGATCAACGCTTCGATGAACTCGCACTGCGAGGCGGTCGGATCGCTGCTTACAGGCCAAGCGGCGCGCTCTCGCACGCGGCGATCATCCGCCAGTGCATGAACCGAGCGTTCCCTGGATCACACGTCGGCGTTCGAAGACTGCTCGCGGGCGATGTGATCCAACCACGTCGTGGCTTCAGCCTTGGTGGCATCGAAGCGCTTGGCCTTCACGAACCAGGAGACCGCGTCGTCCGGGCGCTTCTGGCTGTAGAAGGAGATCCCCATCAGGAGTTCGGCCTGCCCCGGGTTCGGAAGGTCGCCCTTCTGGATGGCGTTGCTGAGCGCCTTCGTCGCTTCTTCCCAGCGTTCCCGCTGGATGTGCACCTCGGCCAGTCGCAGATAGATGCGCCCCCCTTCCTCGAGCTCAGCCGCACGGGTCAGGGGTTCGACCGCATCGTCGTACTCGCGCGCCATGATCAAGCTGTTGCTGAGGAGTTCGTAGAGCTTCGCGTCCTCTTCGACCACCTGCTGCTCGAGTCCGTCGCGAATCACGTTCGCGGCGCGGATCGGGAGCTCGAGGAAGAGGAGTAGTTCGGCGAGGCGGCGAAACTCCTCGTCCTCCGTCAACAGGCCCTGGGTGTAGGCGAGCTGGAGCGGCACCAGGGACTGCTCGTAGTTCTCGAGTGCGCCGTGCAGTGTCGAGAGCTGGATCCAGTAGGTCTTCTTCGGATAGCGGCGCACGAGCACGTCGTAGACCGGGATCGCTTCCTTGTAGTTCTTGCTCGTCAGCTGGATCGCGAGCAGCAGTTGCAGCCAGCGCTCCTGGGGCTCGCTCGTGAGATCCACCGCCTTCTGCGCCGGAACGAGTGCGCCCTCGAAATCCTTGAGCTGCCAGTAGGCCAGCGCCAGCATGTAGTAGGCGTTGGCGTTGGGCTCGTCGACGATCTCGAACCACTTCTCGAAGTTGTCGATCGCATCCTGCCAGGCGCTCTCCTGCATCGAGATCTGGCCGATCTGGAAGCGCATGGTCTGGTGGTCTTCCGGAGTCGCGGCCTCGCTCGCGAGGGCGAGTTCGAGGTTCTCCTTCGCTTCCTTCAGCTTCTCCTGGTTGTAGAAGATGTATCCGCGGAGCGAATAGAGCTTGAGCTTCTCCAGATCGTTCAGGCTGCGGATGCGAAGACGGTCGAGGGCAGCGTGCGCCTCCGCATACTCCTCGTTGGCGAGGTGATTGGTGGCCTTCTGGAGCCGCTTCGCGGTGAGCTTGTCGATGTCGTTCTTGCGCGCCCACGAGCCGCTCTTCTTGCGACCCTCGCCGCGGTCCTGCGCCTCTGCGGTCGAGGCCCCGAACCCGATTGCCAGCGCGAGGAGCAGACCGACCACGATTCGATGGATGCGGGTCGTCGACATGGATCAGTTCTCCATCTCGAACGGAAAGATGATCTGCTGGCCGGGGCGCTCGACGGGAATGCCGTTGACGATCTTGGGGTTGTACTTCCAACGGCTCACCGCAGCGACCGCGGCTTCTTCGAACACGCCTTGCGGATTGGCCCCGCGCACGACCGGATCGATCACTGTGCCCGATTTCGAGATCGTGAATTCCACGTGCACCCAACCTTCGATCCCGCGTTGACGGGCACGTAGCGGGTAGTCGGGCTCGATCCGCACGAGGGGCACCGCGTCGCGGTCGGAACCCGCGCCGGCAGCCAGGCCGCCGTCGAGGGCACCCGAGGCATCGATATCGGGGGTCACCGCCGCGAAGTCGGTCGTCGGCGAAAGGCTTGCCTTGGAAACGCTGATGTCCGGCGGCGGCGGCGCCTGCTCGGGCTTCGCGCGCTTCGGGGGTTCGCGCTTCTTCTCCTGCGGCGTCGTATCGCGCTTCAAGCGCACGAACTCGACCTTCGGCGGAGGCTTCGCGTCCTTGAGCTCGCCGGCCACGCCGATCAGTGCCTGCATGGTCCAGAACAGACCAAACGTGATCACTGCGGCGAGCATCATTGCGAGGGGGACGCGCAGGCTCATCTTACTGGACCACCTCCGCGGCGAGCGAAATGCTCTCGACGCCCGCGAGCTTGGCGGCGTCCATCACCTTCACCAGCAGGCCGTTCTGGCTCTTTACGTCGGCCTGGATGATGACGGCACCCTGCGGGTTCTCGGCGCGCATGCGTTCGATGTTGGCTCGCAGCGCGCGCGGGTCGACCTGCCGGCGATCCATCCACACCTGGTTGGTGTCGGTGATCGCGATCAGGATGTTGCCCTTCTCCTTGCGCGTCGCGGTCGACGCCCCGGGGCGATTGATTTCGATGCCGGCTTCCTTGACGAACGAGGCCGTCACGATGAAGAAGATCAGCATGATGAACACGACGTCGAGCATCGGCGTCAGGTTCACCTCGCTTTCGGCTTTGTTTCGATTTCGTCTCTTACGCATGCCGCATCATTCCCCGGCTGACTCGTGTTCGATATCGAGTTTGTCCTGCACGTTGGCGGATTCGCTCTCGGCGTACTGGTCGAGCTGCGTCGAAAAGAGCATCCCCGAGATGGCCGCCACCATGCCGGCCATGGTGGGCAGCGTGGCCTTCGAGACGCCCGCCGCCATGCCGCGCGTATTGCCACCGCCAGTGGCCATCACGTCGAAGACCTCGATCATGCCCGTCACCGTGCCGAGCAATCCGAGCATCGGGCAGACGGCCACGAGGGTGCGGATGAACGCCAGGCTGTCGTTCAGCTTGAGTTCCACCCGCGAGATCAACAGGTCGCGAATCTTGTGGGCGCTCCACGACGAGTGATCGGCGCGTGCATTCCAGAACGCCTGGGTCTTGTCGGTGGCCTCGCGATGGCCGAACCGGAAGTACCAGAGGCGCTCCAGGATGAGCGTCCACATCGTCGCCGTGACGAAGGCGATCACGAGCAGCACGTCTCCGCCGGTTTCGATGAACCCGCGGACCGCTGCGACCGCCTCAATCTCCCACATCGATCCCCTCCGCTCGCGCGGCGATCAGACCCGCGCTCTGGTGGTCGAGGATATCGACGATGCGACTCGCCGCGTTGCTCAGCGTGTCGTAGAGCAGCACCAGCGGAATCGCGGCGATCAGACCGAGCATCGTGGTCACCAGCGCTTCGGAAATACCGCCCGCCATCATCTTCGGATCGCCTGCGCCGAAGAGCGTGATCGCCTGGAAGGTCTGGATCATGCCCGTCACCGTCCCGAGCAGACCGAGCAGCGGCGCCACGGCCGAAACCGTCTTCACCAGCCACAGGTAGCGCTCGAGTTCACTCGTTTCCTTGAGAACCGCTTCGTCGAGGCGCAGTTCCAGCACCTCGCTGTCGGTGATCTCGTCGGAGTTCGAGATCGCGAGGATGCGGCCGAGGGGGTTGTTGTCGTTGGGCTGGCTGGTCTTGAGCTGGGCGTTCACCTTGCGGCTCGCAGCGGAGATCTTGAACCAGCGCCAGACGCCGATCAGGAAGGCGGTGATCCCGAGCCCCATGATCACGCGACCCACCATGCCACCCTGGTTGATCCGCTCGGCGACACTCGGCGTGTCGAGCAGCGCGTTGAGCAGGGCGCCGCGCGAGGGGTCGACGGCGAGCTTCGCGAAACCACCGCTGGCCGTTTCGAAGGGCTCGACCGTGTCGAGGTAGATCGAGGGCGGCTGTCGGTGGAGTTCGTTCAGCTTCTGATCTTCGGGGTCCCAGAGCAGATAGCCACCGTTGGAGA
Organism: Myxococcota bacterium; assembly: GCA_028278345.1. GTDB lineage: Bacteria > Myxococcota_A > UBA9160 > UBA9160 > UBA4427 > DUBZ01. The sequence goes on along the minus strand of JANQEL010000101.1, from coordinate 4,110 downwards.
TCGCCGTGAACGGTCCGGCGCGAATCACTTCGCGTTCGGCTTCACCACCGTCGGTGGTGACCACCGTCGCGGTGAAGCGTTCGATCTTGCCCTGGGCGACGAGTTCTCGCTGCAGCTCGTACCAGAGCGCTTCGAGATCTTCGGTGGTCGGAAGCTCCTTGCTGCGACCGAGGCGATCGAGCAGCCCCTTGCGCGGGCCGAGTTGCGCTGCGGTCAGCGATTCCCAGGCCTGTCCCGCGAGGTCGTTGCTGACCTGGCGCACCACGCCGAAGAGCTCGCCCATCTGACCGAGACGCTCGGCGAGCTGTTCCTGCAGGGTGCCGATGATGGGTTCGTTCTCGTTGTATGTGTTCTCGAGGCGTTGACTCCGCTGTTCTTCTGCAGCGAGCACGGCGAGCACTTCGTCGAGCAGGCGCTGTTGGTCGTCCTTTGCGGCGAGAAAGCGCGCTTCGCGCTCCTGGTTTTCCTTCGACTCGGCCTGGAAGCCTTCCTGGACCATCTCGAGCAGTTCGTCGAGGGTCGCCGGCTCGGGACCGGCGGGGGCTCCGCCTTCCTGGGCGAACGCCAGCGGGGGCGCGACCAGGAACATCCCCAACGCAGCGACTGCGGCGGCCCGGTGCATCGATCGATCGAATCGCATCAGCCCTGCCCTCCGCGTGCGGGTACGGGAAGTGGCAGGCGAATCAGATCCGGCGCCGTCTGCTTACGCGCGATCTTGAGGCCCTCCTTGATCGCGGTGCGGTAGCTCGAGTCGATGGACTCCCAACGTCGCTCCTGTTGGTTCCAGACGCCCGACTCCGTCCCGTCGAGGGTCTGGTACACGAGGGCGATGCGACCGAAGCGCAGCAGATCGACTTTGACCTCCGCGCCACCCAGAGTGAGCGTCGAGCGGTAGGCCTCGATGGTTCGGCCGTATTCGTTCTCCGTCTGATACGCCTCCATGATCTGGCGGTACTTCTCGGCGTTGCTGACGTCGGCCCGACCCATCAGGGTGTGGAGATCCTTGATGCGCTCGGTGCGCTCGTTCTCGAGGAAGGGAATGTCGAGTTGCACCGTCTTGTCGATGGCGTCGATCATGCGAAGCATCAGTGGAGTCACGCTGCGGCTCACGAGTTCGACGCGGTCGACCTGATCGCGGAGTGAAGCGATCTCGGTTTCCTGATACGCGATCAGATCTTCCATCTGCTTGTTGTAGACGCGGATCGAATCGATTTGCGCGAGCGCATTCTGATAACGGGTGAAGAGGCTCTCGGTTTCAGCGCTCACGCTATCGATGCGCTTCTGTGATTCCTGGCCTTCTACGTTGCCCTGCTGTCGCACTGCGACGGCCTCGTCGAGGGCATCGCCTTCGAGGTCGTCCTGCGCGAGCACCCATGTCGGGAGCACGAGGGCTGCGCCGATCAGCACGGATGCGCATCGCACCGCGAGCCAGCTGGAGATTGACGTCCGGATCATCGTCGTTCCTTTGTCATTCGCGAGTTAGACGGAGAGTCCGCGGTCGGTCGCGCGGGGGGGTCGAAGGAGTCGGCCGCGATCAGCCGTTCGATCGAGAAATGCCGTTGCATGACCGTCATTGATTCTAAACGGCGCGGGTAATCACCGTCAAAGAATCCCGGACGCGCGACTCTAGCATGCGGGGAACCGAGAGTACCGGGAAGCTGGGGCGGGCACGCGACCGGGGGAGCAGTCGTCGGAGCACGGCGAGCACGCTGTGACGCGATGACCGAACGCCCTTGGGCTGTGCAGAACGATCGGTCCATCCCGCTCGCGGTTCTTGCCGCAGCACCGGCCAACCGGGTGGGCGGATCGTTTCGGATCGGTGCTTCACCCGCTTCGCTTGCATTGCTCGCGAGTCGCGATCATCGGTGGCGCAGCGGATTGGTGGCGCGATGAGGCGCGATCGGATTTCCGATGGGGCCCGTGCTTTTCAACGACAGCACAACCGCCTGCACGACTTTGACCAATCCCTGCGCCCGTCTTCCCGCGGAACTGCCTGCGTAGTGTTTTGGGGTCAACTTGGATCGTACGCCTCCGATAGTCCTCCTTGATCTCGCGTCGACCCCTGACCGAAGGACTTTCCGGTGCCCCGACAGAACTCCCCGTCCCAACCGCTTCGTACACCGTCGCGCAACCTGCTGCTTCGCTTCGCATTGGCTTGCGCGATCGCGACCGCACTCTGCGGCTCATCACTCGCCATCGCCGAAGACGACGCCTCACCCGCTCGGATCTCCAAACGAGAAGCCGAGGTCATCAAGCGTACGACCGACAAGATGTCTGCGCTGACGCATCGACGTCTCGACGCCATCGTGGAGAACAACACGTCGCACCTGATGAACGACGTGAAGGTCCGCGCCGAGGCGCGTGGCGCCATGCGCGCGCGGATCGCCGATCGTGTCGCAGCCCAGCTGGAGCGACGGGGGAACAAGCAGCCGGCGATCGTCCGGCGCTGAGCCCGGGCATTCGGAACTCGGCTTCGCCAAGGGCCCATCGCTCTTGACGCACCACACGGGGATGCGAGCCTGCTCCCCGAAGCGGCGGCGCAGAACCGGCCCCCTTCACGACTGGAAGGGGGAACGCGATGCACCTCAAGTCTTGCTGTAGTCGCACGGCGACGCTCTTCGCCGCGCTTTCGATCCTGATCGCCAACACCTGGGCCACCGCTGAACCCGCTCCCTTCGCTCGTAGCGAAGAGCGCGAGGCCTGCGCAGAGTACGACCGTCTGCGGAGGCCCTTCTTTGGCGATCTGCACGTCCACACGAGCTACTCGTTCGACTCCTATGTCTCGAGTCAGCGCAACGATCCGTGGGATGCCTATCGCTACGCCAAGGGCGAGGCCATCATCCTGGCGGACGAAGACGGTGAGCAGACGGTCGAAGCGAAGCTGCGTCGTCCCCTCGACTTCACCGCGGTGACCGATCACGCCGAATTCCTCGGGCAGATCAACATCTGCACCGACGACCCTTCGAAGCTCGGCTATTGGTGGCCCCATTGCGTCATGACCCGGAGCGATCACTTCTGGACGCAGCTGCTGGCAGCGAGCTGGTGGGTGAGTCTCGGGGTGGCCGGCGACGCGACCGATCGCGACTACTCCTTCGCCTGCACACTCTCCGACTGTGACGCCGCCACCGACGACTTCTGGCAACGCATCCAGCAGGCCGCGGAAGACCACTACGATCGCAGCGCGGCGTGCAGCTTCACCACCTTCGTCGGCTACGAGTACACCGACGCGCCAGAGCACAAGAACCTCCACCGCAATGTGATCTTCCGCAACGCCAACGTGACCGCGCGCCCAATCTCCACCTACGACACCGGCATGCGCAACTTCCCCGAGCTCTGGTACCGGCTTCGCAGCGAGTGCATCGAGAGCGGTCAGGGTTGCGACGTGCTCGCCATCCCGCACAACCCGAACCTCTCGGGCGGTTGGATGTTCCCCGACCCGAAGGATCCCCGGGAAGCCCGCGAACGCCTCTTCTTCGAACCGGTGATCGAACTCACCCAGCACAAGGCGGCCAGCGAATGCCGCTACGACCGCCTCGCCGGGCGCGGCCTGTTCACCGAAGACGAGCTCTGCGATTTCGAGCAGGCGAAGGCCGACAACCTCACCATGCTCGGCACGATCCACGGCGAAGTCATGGACGAGAACGCCCGCTACGTGCCGATCGACGAGTACGGTCGCCGCAACATGGCCCGCAACGTACTGAAGGACGGCCTGGCCCTCGAGCGCGAGGAGGGCATCAACCCCTTCAAGTTCGGCTTCATCGGCTCGACCGACACCCACAGCGCCACGCCGGGGGGCGCCGAGGAGGACAACTACGTCGGCTCCCTCGGGCGGCGCGATTCGGGTTACCGAAACGTGCAGGATCACTTCTTCGACAACCCCGGCGGGCTCGCCGTGGTGTGGGCCGAAGAGAATTCGCGCGACAGCATCTTCGAGGGCATGCGACGCCGGGAGACCTACTCGACCAGCGGAACCCGCCAGATCGTGCGCTTCTTCGCCGGCTGGAACTACACCGACGACCTGTGCGCAGCCGAGGACATGGTCGAAGCGGGCTATCGCGGTGGCGTGCCGATGGGCAGCGACATGGCCGCCCGACCGCCCGAAGGAGACGG
>JANQEL010000081.1 GCA_028278345.1 Myxococcota bacterium | reverse complement strand
CGTCCACCTCGATGCGGCCGGCGATCCAAAATCGCCGGCCGACTCGCCTGGGTGGATCTGCCCATATCAGGTTTCGATCGGATCGACCCCGTCACCGGGCGCCGCGAGCAGGCCATCAGAGCTCGGCGGCTCTTCCGGCCCGCCAAGCGGGCTGCTGAACAGCTCGTCGCTTGGCACTTCGCCCATGGGATCCTCTTCGAGACCCGGGATCTCGACGCCTTCGGGCGGGTCGATCGTGATGCCCGTCTTCTGGTAGTCGATCAAGCCGGTCCCGGCGGGGATCAGGCGGCCCATGATGACGTTCTCCTTGAGACCGCGGAGCGAGTCGACCTTGCCCCAGATCGCCGCCTCGGTGAGCACCTTGGTGGTCTCCTGGAAGGAGGCCGCCGAGATGAACGACTCGGTGGAGAGCGACGCCTTGGTGATGCCGAGCAGCTGCGGTTCGCCGATCGCCGGCTGCAGCCCCTCGGCCTCGAGGGCCTCATTGACCGTCACGAAGCGGGCCTTTTCGACCTGCTCGCCGAGCATGAAATCCGAATCGCCGACCTCGGTGATGCGCACCTTTCGGGTCATCTGGCGGACGATCACCTCGATGTGCTTGTCGTTGATGCGCACGCCCTGCAGTCGGTAGACCTCCTGCACCTCGTCGACCAGGTACTTGGCCAGCGCCTTTTCGCCCTTGATCTTGAGGATGTCGTGCGGGTTCGACGAGCCGTCCATCAGGGCGTCGCCAGCGCGAACGCGATCGCCTTCGTGCAGGCTCACGTGCTTGCCCTTCGGGATCAGGTACTCCTCGGGCTCGCCCCCTTCGTCCGGCGTGACCAGCACGCGGCGTCGACCGCGCGAGTCCGGGCCGAAGGAGACGATGCCGTCGATCTCGCTGACCACGGCGCATTCCTTCGGCTTGCGGGCTTCGAAGAGCTCGGCGACGCGGGGCAGACCACCGGTGATGTCCTTGGTCTTGCTCGCTTCGCGCGGGATCTTCGCGACCACGTCACCGGCGCCGACCACGTCTCCCTCGTTGACTGAGAGGTACGCGCCGACCGGAAGCAGTGCACGAGAGACGGTTTCGTTCTCGGCGCTCTTCACCGAAACGCGCGGGCGCATGTCGGGGTCCTTCGACTCGGTGATCACCTTCGACGAGACACCGGTGAAGTCGTCGACCTGCTCCTGCATGGTCGAGCCTTCGATGATGTCGCCGAACTTCACCGTACCCGCGTTCTCCGAGAGAATCGGGTTCGCAAAGGGGTCCCACTCGAGGAGGATGTCGCCGGGCTTCACCGCCTGGCCTTCTTCCACCTTGATGTAGGCGCCGTACACGACCGGATGTCGTTCGCGCTCGCGACCGGAGCTGTCGACGATGCCGATTTCGCCGTTGCGCGTCATCGCCACCGCATTGTTCTGGCCGTCGAGCACCGAGCGGACGTTGTGGATCACGATGTTGCCCGAAGTCGCCGCTTCGGCGTGCGACTGCTCGGCGCGACGCGTTGCCGTACCACCGATGTGGAAGGTGCGCATCGTGAGCTGGGTGCCGGGCTCACCGATCGACTGGGCGGCGATCACGCCCACCGCTTCGCCGAGGTTCACCATCGTGCCGCGAGAGAGATCGCGGCCGTAGCACGCAGCGCACACGCCGTGGCGGGTTTCACAGGTGAGCACCGAGCGGATCAGCACCGACTCGACGCCGGCACGCTCGATGATGTTCACCTGCTCTTCGTTGATCTCCTCGCCAGCAACGTGCAGCACCTTGCCGTCGACGGGGTCGATCACATCTTCCACCGGCACGCGACCGAGGATGCGCTCGGAGAGCGGCTCGACGATGTCGCCCGCTTCGATCAGTGCCGTGATCTCGAGACCGTCGGCCGTACCGCAGTCGAGTTCGCGCACGATCACGTCCTGCGAAACATCGACCAGGCGGCGGGTCAGGTAGCCCGAGTTCGCCGTCTTGAGTGCGGTATCCGCGAGACCCTTGCGCGCACCGTGGGTCGAAATGAAGTACTGCAGTACCGACAGGCCTTCGCGGAAGTTCGACGTAATGGGGGTCTCGATGATCGCGCCCGAAGGCTTGGCCATCAGACCACGCATTCCGGCGAGCTGACGCATCTGCTGGGCGGAACCACGAGCGCCCGAGTCGGCCATCATGTAGATGGCGTTGAAGCTCGGGGCCTCCACCTCGTTACCCTCGTCGTCGACGCGGGTTTCGTGGCTGATGCCGTCGAGCAGCATGCCGGTGATCTTCTCCGTGGCCTGCGCCCAGATGTCGATCACCTTGTTGTACCGCTCGCCGTCGGTGATGAGACCGTCCTGGTACTGCTCACCGATCTCCGTCACCTCGGCCGTCGCGGCGTCGATGAACGACTGCTTCTCCTCGGGCACCTGCATGTCGTCGATGCAGATCGAGATGCCGGCCTTGGTGGCGTGGGTGTAGCCGAGGGTGCGGAGGCGGTCAGCAAGCAGCACCGTCGCCTTGTTGCCCTTGCTACGGAAGACGATGTCCATCACCTCGCCCAGCGCCTTCTTGTCCATCACCTTGTTGATGTGTTCGAAGGAGACGCCCTCGGGGATGATCTCGTACATCAGCACGCGGCCCGGAGTCGTTTCGACCATCTCGCCGTCGATCCGCACCTTGATGTCGGCGTGGATGTGGACGACCCCCGCATCGAAGGCGACACGCGCCTCCTCGGGGCTCGAGAAGCGCGAGCCTTCGCCGAACACACCGGGGCGCAACCGCGTCATGTAGTAGCAGCCGAGCACGATGTCCTGGGTGGGCCCGATGATCGGGCGACCCGTCGCGGGACTCAGGATGTTGTTGGTCGACATCATGAGCACCCGAGCCTCGATCTGAGCCTCCACAGAAAGGGGCACGTGGACCGCCATCTGGTCGCCATCGAAGTCGGCGTTGAACGCGGCGCACACCAGCGGGTGGAGCTGGATCGCCTTGCCATCGATCAGCAGCGGCTCGAAGGCCTGCACACCCAGGCGGTGGAGCGTGGGGGCGCGGTTCAGCAGGATCGGATGCTCGCGAATCACGTCCGCGAGGATGTCCCACACCTCCGGGCGCTCCTGCTCGACCATCTTGCGCGCGGCCTTGATGGTGGTGACGAAGCCCTGGGCTTCGAGCTTGCTGTAGATGAAGGGCTTGAAGAGCTCGAGCGCCATGCGATTCGGAAGACCGCACTGGTGCAGGCGAAGCTCGGGGCCCACCACGATCACCGAACGACCCGAGTAATCGACGCGCTTGCCGAGCAGGTTCTGGCGGAACCGCCCCGTCTTGCCCTTGAGCATGTCGGAGAGCGACTTCAGCGGGCGCTTGCTCGGGCCCGTGATCACGCGGCCGCGGCGGCCGTTGTCGAAGAGCGCATCGACCGCTTCCTGCAGCATGCGCTTTTCGTTGCGGATGATGACGTCGGGTGCGTTGAGTTCCTGCAGGCGCTTCAGACGGTTGTTGCGGTTGATCACGCGGCGGTAGAGATCGTTCAGATCACTCGTCGCGAAGCGACCGCCGTCGAGCGGCACCAGCGGGCGAAGGTCCGGCGGGATCACCGGGATCACCTCGAGCACCATGTACTCGGGCTTGTTGATCGACTCGCGGAAGGCCTCGAGGACCTTCAGGCGCTTGGCGATCTTCTTGCGCTTGGCTTCGCTGGTCGCCTCGCGCAGTTCGACGCGCAGCTCCTGGCAGAGCTTCTGCACATCGAGCCCGGCGAGCAGGGTGCGCACGGCTTCGGCGCCAATGCCGTACTCGAAGGCGCCGCGCCCATACTGCTCCTTGCACTCGGCGAGGCGCTCGTCGCTGAGCAGCTCGCCCTGCATCAGCTCGGTATCGCCCGGATCGAGCACCACGTGGGCTTCGAAGTAGAGCACCTTCTCGATGTCACGCAGGGTGATCTCGAGGATGTTGCCGATGCGCGAAGGCAGCGACTTGAGGAACCAGATGTGGGCCACCGGCGAAGCCAGGGTGATGTGCCCCATGCGCTCGCGGCGCACCTTGCTCTGGATCACTTCGACGCCGCACTTCTCGCAAACGACGCCGCGGTGCTTCATGCGCTTGTACTTGCCGCAGTTGCACTCGTAATCCTTGACCGGCCCGAAGATCTTCGCGCAGAAGAGGCCATCGCGTTCCGGCTTGAAGGTCCGGTAGTTGATGGTCTCGGGCTTCTTCACCTCGCCGAAGGACCACTCCTGGATCTTCTCCGGAGCGGCCAGCGAAATGCGAAGCGCATTGAACGCGAGGGGATCTTTGGGCTTTTCGAAAAGGTTGTAGAGATCGCGCAAGGTCGTCTCCCTTCTTACCTTGAATCTTGCTTTTGAACGGCTGAACCAGGGGCGCTGGATCGACCGCCTTATTGTTCTTCGATGAGCTCGACGTTCAGCGACAGAGCCTGCAGCTCCTTCACCAGCACGTTGAAGCTCTCGGGCAGACCCGGCTCGAGGACGTTCTCGCCCTTCACGATGGATTCGTAGATCCTCGTGCGGCCGAGCACGTCGTCCGACTTGACCGTCAGGAATTCCTGCAGGGTGCAAGCGGCGCCGTACGCCTCCATGGCCCAGACCTCCATCTCGCCGAGGCGCTGACCACCGAACTGCGCCTTGCCGCCCAGCGGCTGCTGGGTGACGAGGCTGTAGGGCCCGATGCTCCGTGCATGAATCTTGTCGTCAGCCAGATGATGGAGCTTCAGCATGTAGATGATGCCGACGGTGACGTCTTCGTCGAAGGGTTCACCCGTACGCCCATCGAACAGGATCGTCTGACCGCTACGCGGGAGACCCGCCCGTTCGAGTTCGTCCTTCACCTGGTCTTCCTTCGCGCCGTCGAACACGGCCGTCGCGGTATGCACACCGCGGCCGACGTTCTTGGCCAGGGAGATCAGGGTGTCGGGTGAGGCTTCGTCGATCGCCGCGCCGACCCGCTCGTCCGAGTAGATCTTCTTGAGCTCACCGCGCAGGGTTTCGGGATCGGTCTGCCTTTCGACCAGCTCCCGCACCGCATGGCCGAGGCCCTGTGCGGCCCAACCGAGGTGGGTCTCGAAGATCTGCCCGATGTTCATGCGCGAAGGCACGCCCAGCGGGTTCAGCACGATGTCGACCGGGGTGCCGTCGGCGAGGTAGGGCATGTCCTCTTCGGGAAGAATCCGCGAGATCACGCCCTTGTTGCCGTGGCGACCGGCCATCTTGTCACCCACCGAGAGCTTGCGTTTGATGGCCACGTAGATCTTGACCATCTTGAATACGCCCGGCGGCAGCTCGTCGCCCTTCTTGAGGCGAGCGATCTTCTCGTCGAAGACGGCGCGAATGACCGAGGCCTGCCCTTCGACGTTCTCGAGCACGCGATCGATCTGATCCTGGACAGACGTTTCGTCGATCTGGATCTCACGCCAGCGGCGTTCCGGGATGTCGTTCAGGATCTCGGCCGTGACCGTGTCGCCACCGGCGAGCCAATCGACTCCCCGGCGCTCGTCGGTCACGCGGGTGGCCGAGCGCTTGCCGACCATGAGCTCGCGGATCTTCGCGAAGGCGCTCGTGCGAATGATCCGGATCTCGTCTTCCTGGTCCTTGCGCAGGCTCTCGATCTCCTGCTCCTCGAGCATGCGCGCGCGCTCGTCCTTCTCGACGCCGCGGCGCTGGAAGACCTGGGCACCGATGACGGTACCCGTGACTCCCGGCGGCACGCGCAACGAGGTGTCACGCACGTCGCCCGCCTTTTCACCGAAGATTGCCCGCAACAGGCGCTCCTCCGGCGACAGCTGGGTCTCCCCCTTCGGCGTGATCTTGCCGACGAGGATGTCGTCCTGCTGCACCTCGGCGCCGATGCGCACGATGCCCGCCTCGTCGAGGTCGCGCAGCGCCTCTTCGCCGACGTTCGGGATGTCGCGGGTGATGTCTTCCTTCCCGAGCTTGGTATCACGCGCGATGCACTCGAACTCTTCGATGTGGATCGAGGTGAAGTAGTCGTCCTTGACGACCCGCTCGGAGATGAGGATCGAATCCTCGAAGTTGTAACCACCCCACGGCATGAAGGCGACGCGCACGTTCACACCGAGCGCCATCTCGCCGCGATCCGTCGCCGGACCGTCCGCGATCACCTGCCCTGCGTTCACCTTGTCGCCGACCTTCACGATCGGGCGCTGGTTGATGCAGGTGTTCTGGTTGCTGCGCTGGTACTTGATGAGGTTGATGATGTCGACGTTGCTGCCGGTGCCGTCGTCCTCGTCGGGCTTCAGCACGATGCGCGCGGCGTCGACCGACTCGACCGTCGCGTTGCGCTTGGCCACCACCGTCACACCCGAGTCGCGAGCCACCACGGCTTCCATGCCGGTGCCGACCAGCGGCGCCTGGGTGCGCAGCAGCGGAACGGCCTGGCGCATCATGTTGGAACCCATGAGCGCGCGGTTGGCGTCGTCGTTCTCGAGGAACGGGATGAGCGAGGCCGCCACCGAAACCAGCTGGTTCGGCGAGACGTCCATCAGGTCGACTTCGTCCTTCTGGAGCATCTGGAATTCGCCTTCCTTACGGGCGGAAACCATCTCCGTGGTGAAGGAACCGTCGGCGGCGAGTTCGGCGTTCGCCTGGGCGATCGCCGAGCGCTCCTCGTCGAGGGCGGTGAAGAAGTCGACCTTGTCGCCCGTCTTGCCCTCTTCGACGGTGCGGTAGGGCGTCTCGATGAAGCCCATGTCGTTGACCCGGGCGAACGTCGAGAGCGACGCGATCAGACCGATGTTCGGGCCTTCCGGCGTCTCGATCGGGCAGATCCGGCCGTAGTGACTCGGGTGCACGTCGCGCACCTCGAAGCCCGCGCGTTCGCGGGTGAGGCCACCGGGCCCGAGGGCCGAGAGGCGCCGCTTGTGGGTCACGCTCGAGAGCGGGTTCGTCTGGTCCATGAACTGCGAGAGCTGGCTCGAGCCGAAGAACTCCTTGATGACCGCACTGACCGGCTTGCTGTTGATCAGGTCGTGGGGCATCAGCGTCTCGATCTCCTGGAGCGACATGCGCTCCTTGATCGCCCGCTCCATGCGCACGAGGCCGATGCGGTACTGGTTCTGCAGCAGCTCGCCCACGACTCGCACCCGGCGATTACCGAGGTGGTCGATGTCGTCGACCTTCTTGCTGAGATCCATGCCGTTCTTGAGTTCGACCAGGTACTTCACGGCCGCGAGGATGTCCTCGCGTCGCAGGGTCGGCAGTTCGCCGAGCTTGATGCGCTCTTCGGGGCCGGTCTTCCCAATCGGGAAGAAGGGCACCATCTCTTCGCCGTCGAACTCGAGCTTGTGGTTCACCTTGAGGCGGCCCACCTGCGAGAGGTCGTAGCGTTCGGGGTTGAAGAAGAGATTGTTGAAGAGGTTGGTGGCCGTCTCCGAGGTCGGCGGATCGCCCGGGCGCAGGCGGCGATAGATCTCGATCATCGCCTCGTCCTGATCGACCGTGGCGTCGGCGAGCAGTGTGTCGCGAATCGCCGTACCCGTCGTGATCGGATCCAGATAGAGCAGCGGGAACTCGTGGATGCCACGCGCCTTCAGGTCGTCGAAGTGCGCCTGGGTGAGCTCCTCGTTGCACTCGAGGATCACCTCGCCCGTGTTCTCGTCGACGATGTCGACGGGAACGACGCGCTTCACGCCATCCTCGCGGATCACGTCTTCGATCGCGACCTGCATCCAGTCGTTCGCGGCGTCGCCCATCCGTCGCACCGAGGCGGCGGTGAACTTCTTGTCCTTCTTGACGAGGACCTTGCCCGCATCGTCCTTGATCTCACGGGTGCAGCGCTGACCGATCAGGAGATCGGAGGTCGACTTCTTGAAGATCTTGCGACCGTCGATCTTGATCTGCTCGGGGGTGTAGAAGTGCGCGAGGATCTCCTCGGGCGTGTACCCCAGGGCCTTCAAGAGCACGGTCACGTGGATCTTCCGCCGTCGATCGATGCGCGCGAACAGGAGGTCCTTGTGGTCGAACTCGAGGTCCAACCACGAACCGCGGTAGGGAATGATGCGGCAGCTGTAGATCTTCTTGCCGGCCGCGCTCACCGTGGTCGAGAGCGACGAATCGTAGAAGATGCCCGGCGAGCGGTGGAGCTGGGAGACAATCACCCGTTCGGTGCCGTTGATGATGAACGTCCCGTTGTCGGTCATGATCGGGATTTCCCCGAAGTAGACCTCCTGCTCCTTCACATCGCGGATCGTTTGCGAACCTCCCCCGTCCTCCCAGGCGATGAGCCGGATGGTGACCTTGAAGGGCGCCGCATAGGTCATGCCTCGCTGGAGGCACTCCTGTACGTCGTACTTCGGCTGTTCGAGGGTGTATCCGACGAACTCGAGCGAGGCCGTGTCGTTGAAGTCCTTGATCGGGAAGACCGAGTTGAAGACTTCCTGCAGGCCGTAGTTTTCACGCTTCTCCATATCGATGTCGATCTGGAGAAACCGCTCGAAGCTTTGCTTCTGAATCTCGAGGAGATTCGGAATCTTCACCATCGGCGGCGTACGCGCGAAGTTCTTGCGGATACGCGGAGCAAATTCGCAGAGATTCGTTTCAGTCACGTCTTTTCTGCCTCCAATTCTTTGCGCATCACGGCCATGATCAATTTGCGGCGGGCTCTTTGGCCTCCAACACCGCGTCGGTCACGTGATGGCAATGAAGTTCATGCGCTCCCCATGGTGCGCATGTCTCGCCAGAAAAGGCGTTACTTGACGTCGGCCTGGCCGCCGGCCTCCTCGATCTTCTTCTTGATCTCTTCGGCTTCTTCCTTCGGCACGCCTTCCTTCAGCGGCTTCGGGACGCCTTCCACGAGCTCCTTGGCTTCCTTGAGCCCGAGGCCCGTGACGCCGCGGACTTCCTTGATGACCTGGATCTTCTTGTCACCGAAGCCGATGAGGATCACGTCGAACTCGGTCTTGTCTTCAGCCGGTGCATCGCCAGCAGCCGCAGCGCCGCCCGCAGCGGCAACGGCCACGGGAGCCGCGGCGCTCACGCCCCACTTCTCCTCGAGCATGGTGGCGAGCTCGGCCGCTTCCAGAACGGTGAGACTGGACAGCGATTCTGCAATTTCGTTGAGGTCGGCCATTTCGTACAACCCTTCCTTTCTATCTACTTGCTGGATGTGTCTGGTTTTCGATCAACTCGGAAGCCGTTCTATCCGCTGGGACGCGGTCATCTGCTTCCGGGGTGTCTCGTCTTGCTCCGGGACGCACCGTGCGGCCCGGCTGATTCGTTCTTCCTTCTATCTATCTACCTGGCTAGCCTTCGTCGCCACCGGCCTTGGCCTTGGCGTCGATCACGCGGGCCAGCTGGCTGGCGGGCTCGTTGAGCAGGCGCACGAGCTTGGTGGCCGGGGCCTGGAGCAGGCCGACCAACTTGCCACGCAGCTCGAGGAGCGACGGGAGGGTGGCGAGCTTGCCCACCTCGGTGACGTCGAGGGCCTTGCCGTCCAGGTAGCCACCCTTCAGCTCGAAGGCATCGATCTCCTTTTCGGTATCGACCAGCACCTTGGCGACGCGGACCGGATCTCCGTAGGAGATGGCGATCGAGGTCGGGCCGGCGAAGTGGTCGGTGAGCGGCGAGAGGTCGCTGTCGGCCACGGCCAGCTTGAGCACCGAGTTCTTGCGAACGCTGTACTCGGTCGACTCGGGCTCGTCGCCGCGCAGGTCGCTGCGCAGCTTGTTGGCCTCGTCGACGGTCAGGCCGCAGTAGTCGGCCACGAACACGCCGGTGGCGCGGCCGAACTTCTCCCGAAGGTCGGCTACCTGTTCTTCTTTCTGGGCACGGGTGAGCACGTTTTGCTCCTTGGTCCGTTTGAGAGGGTGGATCTGTTGCTTCGGTTCGTTCCGGGTGGCGCGATTCAGGCGGTCGCCGAGCTGGGCTCGATACCGACCGAGGGGCCCATCGTGGTCGAGACCGAGGCCGACTTCATGTAGGTGCCCTTGGCCGCCGCGGGCTTCGCCTTGACGAGGGCCGCGATCAGCGCCGATGCGTTGTCGACCAGCTGCTCTTCACTGAAGGACTGCTTGCCGATGGCGCAGTGGATGTTCCCGTTCTTGTCGACGCGATATTCGACTTTGCCCGCCTTCTGCTCTTCGACGGCCTGGCCCACGTTCGGGGTCACGGTGCCGAGCTTCGGGTTGGGCATCAGGCCGCGCGGGCCGAGCACCTTACCGAGGCGACCGACGACGCCCATCATGTCGGGAGCGGCGATCACGCGCTCGAACTCCATCCAGCCTTCTTCCTGGATCTTCTTCGCGAGATCCTCGCCGCCGACGTAGTCCGCACCCGCCGCCTGCGCTTCGGCTTCCTTGTCGCCCTTGGCGAAGACGAGGACGCGAACCGAGCCGCCGGTGCCGTGGGGCAGCACAAGGGCCCCGCGCACCATCTGGTCGGCGTGCTTCGGATCGACGCCGAGGCGCACGGCGATGTCGACGGTCTCGTCGAACTTGCCGGTGGGCATCTGCTTCAGGATCGAGACGGCCTCGGTGAGGGGGTACTGCTTGCCCTTCTCCACGAGTTCGGCCGCCTTGCGATAACGCTTGCCGTGCTTCGGCATGATCAGCCCTCCACTTCCAGGCCCATCGATCGCGCGGTGCCGGCGATGATGCGTTTGGCGTTTTCGATGTCGTGGGCGTTGAGGTCGGCCATCTTCATCTCGGCGATCTCGGCCAGCTGGTCCTGGGTGACCTTGCCCACCTTGTTGCGGTTCGGCTCGCCCGAGCCCTTGGCGATCTTCGCGGCCTTCTTGAGCAGGATCGAAGCCGGGGGCGACTTCAGCTCGAAGGTGAAGGAGCGATCGACGTAGATCGTGATGATCGCCGGGATGACGAGACCGGCCTTGTCCTGCGTACGCGCGTTGAACGCCTTGCAGAACTCCATGATGTTGACGCCGTGCTGGCCCAGTGCCGGACCGACCGGCGGACTCGGGTTCGCCTTGCCTGCAGGGACCTGCAGCTTGATATATGTCTCTACTTTTTTAGCCACTTTGTATACCTCTCCGGGTCCAAGCGCCTCCGGATACGCAGTCCGGTCAGCTCCCCATTGACAGTTTCGCGGTTACCCCTTTCCGGGGTCGAACCGCATTTTTCACTCGTTGACGGTGCCGAATCGCTTTTCGCCGTAAGGCGAAAAATGCGGTTCGACCCCGTTTTTCTAGCCCTTTTCCACCTGCGTGAATTCGAGCTCGACGGGCGTCGAGCGACCGAGAATCTGCACGGCCACCCGCAGCTTGCTCTTGTCGTAATTGACGTTTTCGACGACGCCGTTGAAATCGTTGAACGGCCCGTCGATGACCCGGACGACCTCGCCCGGTTCGAACAGCACCTTCGGACGCGGCTTGTCGACGCCTTCCTCGACCCTGTTCAGGATGAAGTTCGCTTCCTCTTCGCTGATCGGCTCCGGCTTGTCGCTGCGGCCGCCGATGAAACCGAGGACTTTCGGCACACTCTTGACCAGGTGCCAGGTTTCTTCGTCCAGCTCCATCTCAACGAGCACATAACCCGGAAAAAACTTGCGTTCGCTGCTGCGTTTCTTGCCTTCCTTCATCTCGACGACTTCTTCGGTCGGGACGAGAATCTTGCCGAATTTGTCTTCTAAACCGTTCAGGCGGATGCGCTCTTCGAGCGA
>JANQEL010000074.1 GCA_028278345.1 Myxococcota bacterium | reverse complement strand
AGGCGAGTTCGCGGGTCCCGACTTCCAGCCGGTCTACGTCTTTGAAGACGAGCTCCTGCTCGAGATCCAGAACGCGACCGCGCATGGCCTCCCTGTCCTCGGCGGTCAGGCGCTCGCGCACGCTCGGTCGGCGATCGCTCCTGGGGGCGGTCGTGGGCGTGTCGTCCCAGCCGAAGAGCTCCCCGAGGACGCCCCGCAGGCGGAACAACCAACTCGCCGGCCCGCCACCGCCCAGCATCTCCTCCTGCTGTGCGCGCATGAAATCGCTGAAGGTCGAGAGCGCGTGTCGTTCTTCGATCTCCACCGGGTACCGCCACACGTCGAGCAACTCGAAGTCGTGCGCCAGGCTGTGGACGCGCCAGGGGTGCCGTGTGTGGGCGTCGGTGGGCATGCGCATGGGGTGGGGCTCCTTTGGCCCGGGCGCAGGCGGAACGTATCGCAGGGGCGGCGTGGGGCCGCGCAACCGGTGGTTGCGCAGCGGGCGGATCGCGGGAGCGGTTGCCGTGGCCCAATGTTATGGCACAATCGATGCCAATAAATCGGCGAAGCGTCGAAGGCGCGAGGAGGAAAACAATGCCGACCCCCACGGATCAGGTGACCACACCGATCGAATTCCTCGGTGTCGCGGGTTCCCCCTACACGCGCAAGATGCGCGCGATCCTGCGCTATCGCGGCTTGCCCTATCGCATGATCCGCGGCAATCAGCGCGACATGTCGTCGCGGCCCCAACCGAAGGTGCGCCTGCTTCCGACCTTCTACCTCCCCGACGAGTCTGGGGAGATCGTGGCGGTCACGGACTCCACGCCGTTGATCCGTCGCTTCGAGCGCGAGTACAGCGGTCGCTCGGTCCTGCCCGGCGATCCCGTGGTGCGCTTCCTCGACTATCTGCTCGAAGACTACGGCGACGAGTGGCTCACCAAGTGCATGTTCCACCTGCGCTGGGCCCACGAAGAGAACATCGACAAGGCCGGGCGCATCCTTCCCTTCTACTCGAAGACGAACCTCACCGACGCCGAAGTCGCGCCGATGACCGAGCACATCTCGAAGCTGCAGATCAGTCGTCTCTACGTGGTGGGTTCGAACGAGACCACCGGGCCGATCATCGAGGCGAGCTATCACCGCTTCCTCGAGTGCTTCGACGCCCACCTGCAGACGCAGCCCTTCCTGCTGGGCGAGCGGCCCGGCGCCAGCGACTTCGCTTTCTACGGCCAACTCACACAACTCGCCTGCTTCGATACGACGGCCGTGCGCATCACCGTCGCCGAGGCGCCGCGCGTCCATGCCTGGACCGAGGTGACCGAAGACCTGAGCGGCCTCGACGTCAGCGGCGACGACGGATGGATCACGCGAGATGGCGTCTCCGACACCCTGCGCGCCATCCTCGCCGAAGTGGGGCGGGTCTACGCCCCCTTCCTGCTCGGCAACGCGGCGGCGGTGGCGAGCGGCGCCGAGCAGGTCGAATGCACCGTCGACGGGGAGAAGTGGGTGCAGCCGCCGTTCCCCTACCAGGCGAAGTGCCTGCAGTGGATTCGGGATGAACGCGCCGCGCTATCGGCTTCGGATCGCGAAGACGTCGACCGCCTGCTCGCGGGGACCGGATGCGAGGCGCTGTTCGCAGACGCCTGAGTGTTTGGTACAACTCCCGGCCCCATGGCATTCGACGAACACGTAGCGGTGCATCGCACCGCAGATGGCCGGTACGCCTGCGAGATCAGTCCCGCGTACATGATCATCAACGGACCGAACGGCGGCTACCTCGCCGCCATTCTCGCGCGCGCGGGTGACGTCCATCTCGACGACGCCGATCGCACCCTGCGCAGTCTCACGACCCACTACCTGAGGCCACCGAAGAACGCGCCCGCCACCCTCGAGGTGACGACCGAACAGGAGGGGCGCAACGTCAGCTACCTGCGGATCAAGATGATCCAGGACGGCAAGAACATGCTGCTCGGAACCGGGGTGTGGGCGAAGCAGCGTGAGGGACCCGAGTACCGCGCATGGTTCGCACCCAGGGTCCCCGGTCCCGAAGACAGCGTGCCGATCCAGGAGCTGCGCGAATCACCCAAGCTCGCAATCCACGACACCTGGGATATCCGCAACGCGTCGGGAGTCGCGTTCGGTTCGGGCGCGACGCCGGATGTGTGCTGGTGGATCCGACCGGCGGTTCATCGCCCACTCGACAGCGCGATGCTCGTCGCGATGGCGGATGCGCTCCCGCCGCCGATCTTCATGACGAAGGTTGGTCCCATCGCGGTTCCCACCCTCGACCTCACGGTCCACGTGCGAAACGATCTCTCGCGCATCGCGTGGAAGGAAGGCGATTGGGTGCTGACCCGTTTCCGAACGCGGATGGCGGAGGGGGGCTTCCTCGAAGAAGACGGCGAGCTCTTCGCCCTCGACGGCACGCCCCTGGCCCACAGTCGGCAACTGGCGCTGGCGCGCAGCATGGACGAACTGCCGAAGAAGGGGTGAGGGCGGTTCAGATCCGCTGGTAGCGCCCGGTTTCGACTTCATTCGCCTCGCCGCGTTCGAGCATGCGCTGAACGTGGAGGTCGGCGCTTCGCCGTTCGACCGATTCGGCGAAGTGGTTCTCGACGTGGGGACGGTAGATGAAGCGATGCTCCGCCATCTCTTCGATCGTGTGCGGCTCGGCGAGGAATTCGAGCATGGCCTCGTGGCGCCGGCCGATCACTTCGGTGAAGGCGTCGAGCATCTCGAGGAAGGCGGGCCGCCCCTCGATGATGCCTTTGTGGTGATAGGTGACGTAGTAGCGCGCGTCTTCGTCGCGCACGCGGCGCAGGCTCTCTTCGAAGTCTTCGAGATCACTCCAGGCGTCGCCGTAGTAGGGGCCAAAGCCCGTGAGGTCGATGTCGGAGAGGAAGAAGACGTCGTGCGCGACGCGAAAGCCGCTGTGCCCCCGCGTGTGCCCCGGGAGATGAACCGCTTCGATCTCGATGCCCCCGAGGTCGAAGACCGCGCCGTGCTGGAACCCCTCGGCGTCCGGGCGCGGAGCGAAGTTGAACTCCTCGACCACCACCTTCTTGAAGCCTTCGCGCGCTTCGCCCTGCAGACCGTAGATGTCCATCAGGCCCTCGAGGGAGGTAATGCCCGACACGTCGTCTTCGTGAATGTGGACGCGTGCGCTTTCGAAGAGTTTGTTGCCGGGGATGTGGTCTTCGTGGGCGTGACTGTTGAGCACCGCGTCGACCCGAACCGGCGCACCACCGCGGGCCACCACGTCTACCGAGGGGTCGACCACGAAGCACTCGCTCTCGCCGCGCACGATCAGCGTGTTGCCCGTCGGATACTTCCCGTTGTCATTGCCGACGAGCACGCTCACGCGATCGGTGAGCTTGCGTTCGTCTTTCCCCCAGTCGACGAGCACTCGCTCGTCCTGTCCCCATTCGGCCTTCATGATTGGTTTTCCTCGTGGGTCGTGCGGTAGTCGCCGAAGGGTTCGTCGCGCTCCTGTAGGGTGGCCTTCAAGCCCCGGGTCTGGGCCTTCTCCATGAATTCGATCAGGCTCTGCTGCTTGGTGCCGAGCGCGCAGAGTTCGGAGCCCGCCCGGATGCCGGTGTGCAGCCCCATGATTTCCATCTGGCGATGGACGACCCGCTTGTTGAGTTGCACGAGGTCTGGCGGCAGTGTCGCGATGCGACCCGCAACCTCGAGCACCTTGGCTTCGAGTTGATCGGAGGGCACGCAATCGTTCGCCCAGCCGAGGCGCACGCACTCGCGGCCGTCGAGGGAATCGCCGGTGACCATCATCTCCATCGCCTTGCGCATGCCAACGAACCAGGCGTGGAAGTGGTTGTCGGGCACACCGAAGCGCACGGCCGGGTAACCCATCTGGGCGTCCTCGGCCATGTAGACGAGGTCGCAGCACGTCGCGAGCTCGCTCCCGCCCGCGAGGCAATAGCCGTGCACCTGCGCGATCACCGGTTTGGCGAGTTCCCAGATGCGCATCCAGCCCGACGTCACGTGCCGCGGCCAGTGGCCATCGCCCCCGGGCGTGTACCAGGGGAACTCCTGTCCAACGTTACCGCCGCCGAGTTCGTAGCCCGAAGAGAAGCTCGGCCCGGCCCCCCGCACGACCATCACGCGAATGCTCTCGTCCTGATCGGCCTTCTCGAGTTCGCGCAGGATGCCGCCGCGCAGATCGTGGTTGAGGGCGTTGCGTTTCTCCGGGCGGTTCAGCGTGATGCGTCGCACATGGGGGGCGGGGTCGTCGACGAGGACGACATCGGAACTCATGCAGCGGTCTCCTGGTGTGGGGCGTCTATTTCACGCCCCCAACCAGTTCCCGTGGAAGCCCAGCGGGATGCGTTCTTCGAGCCAGAGGCGGGCCACAGGTTCGCGATCCAGGGCGCGTGCGTCCAGTACGTCGACGGCGGTTTCGCCGCGTTTCGCGTCGTAGAGCAGGTTGAGGACGAACCCATCGTCTTCGGCGGCGTCCGGGCTGCGGGGGACGAAGACGGGCTCGCCGACCCATTGGCCTTCGACGGCCTCGCGGTTCACCGAGGGCGCCCCCGTGCGGTCGTACTTCGTGATGCGCCGGAAGACGGCGCTCGGGGCGTCGTCGGGCTCGGCCGTGGCTGCGTAGCCGTAGCGGTTCTTGTGGCCCACCAGGCGATCGTCGATGCGCGGGAACTCGGCGGCGATGTCGGAGAGCCTGGTCTCCTTGCAGGTCCCCGAAGCCAGGTCGATCTCGT
Organism: Myxococcota bacterium; assembly: GCA_028278345.1. Classification (GTDB taxonomy): domain Bacteria; phylum Myxococcota_A; class UBA9160; order UBA9160; family UBA4427; genus DUBZ01. The sequence continues at coordinate 34,599 of JANQEL010000074.1, read as the reverse complement.
AGAGGTAGGGATGACCCTGCAACCCGGTGCCGAACTTCCCGCTGCGAACGCGTGAGATGTCCTGGAGCACCGCCGCCGAATCCTCGTAGGTGCAGGCGTCCATGAAGATCTTGCCGTCTTCTTCATAGGCATTGCCGGGATGGAAGATGTAGCCGGGCGAAGGCGCATCGATCCAGATCGTCTCACTGCCCGCTTCCCGGCTGCGAATGCCGAACTTCATGACTTCGTCGCGCGGCCGGATCGCTTCGCCGAAGCCCTTGCCCTGCATCATGGCCTCGATGTCGAAGGTGACGCTACCCAGCGGGAAGATCACATGGTTCTGGCTGATCGCGAAGTCGTGCATCATCGAGGGCCACGGCGCGTCCACGTTCTCCGCGAGCGAGACGGTGCCATCGGCTTCGACGCAGTAGAGCTGGATGAACGGCGGGATGGGCTGATAACCGTGGATCCACATCTGCCCCGTCTTCCCGTCGATCTTGGGATGCGCGGTGGTCGACATGCCGAGGAGCTTTCCGTCGTAGTTCCACAGGCCGATCGAATCGAGGCTCTTCGGATCGAGTTCGAAGGGGGGCGCGTTCTCGACCAGCGCAAAGAGACGGTTCGCGTGGGGAACGATGTTGGTGTTCGGCTGGATGGCCGGCGGCGGGTTCTCGAGGGGCGCTTCGCTCTGCACGCCGATGCCCCCGATGCAGTACGTGCCCTCGGCCTGCTCGCGATCGAAGCTCTCGGTGTGGACGTAGCGGCCGCGATAGTGGGCCTTTCCGTCGTCGAAGCGGATGGCGTGGACCATCGCGTCGCCGTCGAATAGATGGAGCGCGCCGGCACCGGCCTTCGGCAGGATCTTCTGGTTCGGGCCGTTGCGATAGAGCGTGCCGTTCAACTCGCGCGGGATCTCACCTTCGATGCGCGTGACTTCGTAGTCGGCTTCGGTCGGGTTGGGGCGCGTGATGCCGGCGAGCCATTCGCCGTCGTTGGGGGTGGTGGGATTCATCGGTGGTGCTCCTCACGGTTGGACCCGAGAGCGTCAGCCGTCCTCGGGTTCGTTGCGCGCGTTTTGGGGTTCCGGCACCAGGCGCGGCGCCGGGAATTCGCGTTCGATCAGGGCCTCGATGAGTTCTTCGAGGTTGCGCCCGAGTACCAGCATGCCCGAGAGGTGGAGCGCGACGAGGCCATGGACGTTCGCCCAGAAGAGGTGGGCGAGGATCTCGGGATCGCCTTCGACCATGCCCACCGAGACCGCGTGCTCGACGGCGGTGCGCATCAAGGTCCAGCTGCGCAGGTCGGTTTCGCGGGGTTCCGGTCCACTGTCGCCCTGATCGAGTTCGAACATGATGCGGTAGGCGTGGGGTTCGGCGAGGGCGAAGGCCACGTAGGCGTGGCAGAGCGCGGGCAGGCTCTTGGCGGGGGAGGGGCTCTCGTACAGGGCGTCCTGCAGCGCCTGGGCGAAGCGGGCAAAGGCCGCCGTGCGCACCGCTGCGAAGATCTCCGCCTTGTTCTCGAAGTAGCGGTAGGGGGTCATCGGGCTGCAGCCGAGATCGCGCGCGAGGCCGCGAAGCGTGACGCCCTCGTAGCCCCGCTCGGCGAAGCGCTCCGTCGCGACGGCGCACAGGGTGTCGCGGAAGGCGTCGACCTCGCTCTGCGATAGGGCGGTTCGTGGCATGGCGATGTGTATACATCGTAAAATTTACATCGTCAATGAATAAAATACAGCAGGATCGAAGGAGAGGTTTCGCATGACATCCAGGGGGTTACGGACGTTTATACGTATCGCTCGACGACGGCGCAAAGCCCGCTCGTGAGCTTCTCGATCTGGGCCGTCGTCGTCACATAGGGGGGCATCAGGTAGACGAGCTTGCCGAAGGGCCGCACCCAGATGCCTTCCTCGACGAAGGCGGGCTGCACGATCTTCATGTCGACTGGGGCCTCGAGTTCGACGACGCCGATCGCACCCAGGGCTCGCACGTCGGCGACGCCGGGGAGCTCACTGCAGGGCAGGAGGCCTTCGCGTAACTCGGCTTCGATGCGCTTCACGTTCTCATGCCAGGGCGTGGTTTCGAGAAGATCGAGGCTCGCGTGGGCTGCCGCGCAGGCCAGCGGGTTCCCCATGTAGGTGGGGCCGTGCATCAAGGCGCCCGGCTCGCCCGCGGCGATCGCGTCGCTGACGTGATCGCTCACCAGGGTGGCCGCGAGAGTCAGGGTCCCGCCGGTGAGCGACTTGCCGAGGCTCAGGATGTCGGGGGAGACGCCCGCGTGGTCGGCGCCGAACATCTCGCCGGTGCGCCCGAAGCCCGTGGCGATCTCGTCGAAGATGAGAAGCACCTCGTGTTCGTCGCACAGTTCGCGCAGGCGCCGCAGGTAGGCCGGCGCGTAGAACCACATGCCCCCGGCGCCCTGGACCACGGGCTCGAGAATCACGGCGGCGATCTCGTTGCGATGGATTTCGAGCTTGCTCGCGAGGTCTTCGATGTGGCGCTCTTCGAAGTCGTCTTCGAAGCGACAGCTCGGCTTCTCGGCGAAGAGATGGTCGGGCAGCACGCCGCGGAAGAAGTCGTGCATGCCGTTCACCGGATCGCAGACCGCCATCGTGGCGAAGGTGTCGCCGTGATAGCCGCCTTCGACGGTGAGAAGGCGCGAGCGCTCGGGGCGGCCGCGGGATAGCCAGTATTGAAAGGCGACCTTGATCGCGACCTCGACGGCAATCGAGCCCGAATCGCACAGGAAGACCCGCGACAGGCCCTTCGGCGCAATATCGAGGAGACGTTCGCATAGTCGCACGGCGGGCTCGTGGGTGAGGCCGCCGAACATGATGTGGGGGAGGGTCTCGAGCTGTGCCTTGAGGGCGGCTTCGATGGTGGGATGGCGGTAGCCGTGGATCGCCGACCACCACGACGACATGCCGTCGACGAGTGTCCGACCGTCCGACAGTCGGATCTCCGCGCCTTCGGTGCTCTCGACCGCGAAGAGCGGGTCGGCCTGGGGCGGCGCGTAGGGGTGCCACACGACCTTGCGGTCGCGCTCGACCAGGTCGCGGGCGCGCTTCGATGCGTCGTCCGACATGGGCGACTCAGTCGCCCCCGCCCTCGGCCATCTCCTTCTGGGGCTCGGCTTCTTTTTGGGCCTCGGCTTCTCTTTGGGCCTCGGCGATCTTCTGCTCCACCACGCCGACGAGCGCCGCGGCCCGCGGATAGCCCGAGTACTGCGCGATCATCAGCAGCAGCTCGCGGAGTTCGTCCGGCTCGAGTTCACCATTCTTGATCGCCGCCTTGGCCTGGATGCCGAAGGTCATCGCTTCGCCCTTCTCCGCGATGATGCCGAGCAGGAGCAGGCGCCGATCGCGAATCGAGAGCACGTCGCGCGACCACACCTCGGCGAAGACCTGTTCGAGCATGATGTCGGTGAACGGCATCGCGCCTTCGGGGGGCACGACGACATCGCCGGCGTAGACCTTCTTGATCATCTCTTCGCCGCGCTTGCGCCGTTCGGAATCGGCCATGGGGGAGTCCTCTCGATTGGGATCCGTTGGGATCCGTTCCGCGGTTTTTCGGGGCGCCAAGCATCGCACCCGCTTTTCCTTCCTTCAATTCACGTTTCGAGGTGACGGGAGGGCACGAGAGGCGGTCTGGAGAATCAACGCGGAACCCACGAGCGTGCCCGGTTCACTCCCATTCGAGGAATCGATGCATGCTGCAAATCGCTGCTCACGCTCAAGAGAATGGCTGCGCATCCGTTACGTATGAAAACGCCCATGGGGCGACATGCATTCGGGGTGGGGGACCCAACATGCAAGACGACGCGCGGATCGTGCACGCGATCCGGCTGCGACACAGTTTCGTTTCATGGGGTGTCGTGCTCGGCATCCTGGTTGCGACGCTGCTGCTGGCAGGGCCTTCGAAGGCGGCCACCGTCATCTACTCCTTTCACGCCCAGATCCAGGGTGGCGACAACACCGACGGTCTGCTCGACCCCGTCGGTGGTCTCAACGTGGGCTCGACCGTGCGCGGTTGGTTCGCCCTCGAGGACACGATTCTCGATGGCAACAGTTCGCCGAACTTCGGCGACTACACGAACGCCGTGGTCGCGATGCGCGTCGATCTCGGCGCCCTCGATCTCGTCTACGCCCCGCTCACCGGTGCCACCAACGACACCTTCATGTTGAACGACTTCGTGATCGGCCCCGTGCCGACCGACGGCTACGGGATCGATGTCCTGGGCGCGGATGGCCACCTCGGAGCCACCGTCTTCGACTCCGCCGACTTCCACTTCACCCTGGCGAGCAGCGACACGTCGCTGGCGAATGTCGACGCAATCGCGAACCCGCAGCCCACCGCCCAGGCCCTCGTCTTCGACCGACTCAACGAGTTCAGCCTCGCGGGCACCTCGGGCGGTGACAGCTTCTCGATCACCGGCGTGATCACCCAGGTACCCGAACCCGGCACCGCCACGCTGCTTGGCCTCGGCCTTACGGCGTTGGCGATCCGCCGTCGCTCCGTCGCGAACGGATAGAGCGCTTTCTCGCGGTGTAGCCACCGGCCAGGCTGATCAGAACGACCAACGCCGTAGTTCCGAGTCCGCCCATCGAAGGAAGGGCGCCCAGCGCCGGTCCGATTGTCAGGTTGAGCCAGCCTCGGTTGGCGTTGGGGCCGGTGATCGCGCGGTTCGAAAGGCTGCCTCCTACGAGGGAGATCGATCCCACGCCGCTCACGCGGGCGTCACTGCCCGTGAGCGTGAAGATCTCGGCCATGCCCAGCGCCAGGGGTGCAGAGAGTTCCAGGCGGCCCGTGGTCCACGGGCCGCCGAAGCTCGTTCCGGGATTCGGAAGGCCGGGGCTGCTGTTGGGTGTGATCATCGCGGCCGTGATTGCGCCGAAGCCGGTGACGCCGGTCACGGTCAATCGGCCGGGTATTGGAGCTGCACCGGGCGTTGTTGCTCCGGAGGAACCGGCGATGAACGCGTGTCCGATCCCTCCGTTGCTGGTCGAGTTGGGGCTTGCGAGTGCCATGAAGGCAATGCAGTTGTTGCACATCGTGAACGGGGTCATCAGGACGTTGATCGCAAGATCCGAACGACCGTACATTCGCACGCCCATCGGACCGCCGAACTGCGCGCCAGTGGCGGTGTAGATCATGATGCCCTTCACGCTGCCGTGCGCTGCAGCGACGCCACTTGCACAACCCGGGTTCCCGGTTGGCGTCACCGTCTGACCCGGGCAATAGGACACGGTTGCCGCCCCCGTGCGCTTCCCCGCCGAAAGAGTGGGGCTCGATGCGTACGGGATGGTCACGCCGATCGACGTCAGAACCTGGAAGAAGACCGCGCTGTTGTTCGAGGCCACCGGGACGATGAACGGGACGGGCGTCCACTCTAGACTTCCTTCCGGAACCTTCAGCGGCATGGGGTCGCTACCGGTCTGGTTCACGACCGCACCGGCTGCGACCTCGATCTTGCCCTCCGGCGCGGCGAGGTAGAGCGTACCGGGGATCGGCAGGCCATCCCCGATCTGGAAGCGCGCGTTGCCACTCAGCGGGTGCACCGTCGCCGAAGCCATCGTCGCCAGGCCGGCGAGGAGGCCAATGGAGATGAGCAGACGTGTCAGTCGCAGCGTGAGGAGCATGGAACCCGACCTCGAATCCCCAGGGCGGGTCGAAGTATAGGGCTCCTAGTCCTCGACGCAGAGCACACAGCGGCCGGCTTCGTCGTCGAGATCGAAAAAGTCGGGACCGACACACATCTGGGTCTCTCCTGCATCGCAATCGTCGGGAACCAGGGCGCAGTCACCGCCCACTCCGCAATCGGTGCATTCGACACCTTCGAGGCAGAAGTTCCGGTCCCCGGCGTCTCCGTCGTCCTGACACGAAAGGGCGATCGCGACGCATAGCGCGAGCGCGACGATCGTGATCCAGCGACTCATGAAGCCTTCTTGATGTTCAGCACCTGTTTGGTGGTGAACTCAGCCAGACCCCAGGGACCGTTCTCCACCCCCATGCCCGACTCCTTCACGCCGCCGAAGGGCAGGAAGGGGGAGAGGTTGAAGTGCTGGTTCACCCAGGCCGACCCCGTCTCGAGCTGGCTCGCCATCTCGGTGGCCTTCTCGGCATCGCCGCTCCACACCGATCCGCCGAGGCCGAAGGAGGTGTCGTTCGCGCGGCGGATCACGTCGTCGTCATCCGTGAATCGAATGATCGGCAGGATGGGGCCGAAGGGTTCTTCGTCGACGAGGCGCGAACCGTCCGTGAGATCGGCCACGATCGTGAGGGGGAAGAAGTAGCCCTTGCCCTCCGTCGGTTCGCCACCGCAGAGGAAGCGGCCGCCTTCTTCCTTCACGCTCTTCGCGAGGTCGCAGACGATGTCGTACTGCATCTTGTTCTGGACGGGCCCGTAGTCGGTGCCTTCTGCGAGGCCATCGCCCACCGTGCGCGTCTGCGCCTTCGCGGCGAGCTTCTCGCAGACCTCGTCGTAGATGTCATCGTGCACGTACAGCCGCTTGATGGCGCCGCAGACCTGGCCGCTGTTCTGGAAGGCCATGTCGAAGATGGGATCGATCACCTCGTCGACGTTGGTGTCGGCGCGCAGGATGGCCGGGTCGTTGCCTCCGAGTTCGAGGGTGATGCGCTTCAGGCTCCCCGACGCACTCGCCATGATCTTCTTGCCCGTGGGGCCAGAACCCGTGAAGGAGATCTTGTGGATGTCGTCGTGCTCGGTCATCCAACGCCCGAGTTCGTCGCCGCCGGCGACCACGTTCAGGACGCCTGCGGGCACGATGTCGCGCACGATCTCGCCGAACTTCAGCACCGCGAGCGGCGTGTAGGGGGAGGGCTTCAGCACCATGGTGTTCCCCGTGACCAGGGCTGGCGCCACCTTCCAGATCGAGAGCAGGAGCGGGAAGTTCCACGGCGTGATCGCGCCCACCACGCCGATTGGCTTGTGGTGGAGTTCGACCCGGATGTCGTCGTCTTCCTGGATGACCTCGGTGGGGAGATCGATCGCCGCGATCGCGCGGAACCACATCGCGGTTCCCGTGGCTTCGAACATCGCGTTGGCGAGGCTCTTGCCCTGTTCGCGGACCAGGATGCCGGCCAGCTCGGCCGTGTGTTCCTGCACGCGATCCGCCATCGCGTTCAGGAGCGCCCGGCGCTCTTCGAGGGGCGTGCGACTCCAGGCCGGAAAGGCGGCGTTCGCCGCGGCGACGGCTGCATCGAGTTGTTCGCGCGTCGCGTCGGGGCACTCGGCCCAGATCTCTTCCGTGGCGGGGTTCACCACGCCGAAGGTCTTTTCGCCGGCGACAGCCTGGCCGTCGATCGTGAGGGTGTAGTCGGACATTTCGCGTCTCCTGTTCGGGCGTCGGTTGACGGTCGCCCAGGAAACGCGCCGCTTCAAGTCGCCGCGGGTTGTCCCTTCGAGAGCGCCCTGGCGACGTCGCCCGTGGGCCAGGGCTGGTGCTCGGTGTAGTCGGCCATCTTCGTCTTGCCTTCGGCGATCAAGCCCTTCACGGGATCGTGCACCCGCCAGTGCATCGTCGGGCCCCACAGCGGTTGGGACTCGACGCAGATGACGCGCACCTCGCCCTCATCGAAACCGCAGGTCGGCTGGATCGCGCGCAGCAGGCTGTCGTTGTTGAGGTGGCCATCGCCGAAGTTCCAACCCAACACCATGCCGCCGAAGACCTCGCCCTCGAGCCAGTCGTAGTCGTCGATATCGTCGACGGCGACGGGCAGGGCTTCGAAGAGCGGCCGGCCCTGGAAGTGCATGAAGCGGCTGACCATCATCATGACCTTGGCGAAGCCCAGTTCGTCCGGATCTTCGAGGATCTCTTCGAGCTGCTCGTTCACGGTGCGACTCGTCTTCTTGAGCTTGGCGAGCTTCTCCGTGTAGTCGCCCTTCTTGAAGAGCCAGATGTTGTAGGCCCAGTTGCCGGCGTAGTACCGCATCGAGGGCAGAAACGAGACGCGCGAAGGGACGAAGTTGCCGAAGGTCGGCACGGCGACCAGGGAGAACAGCATCGCGCCGAGCAGCAGCGGCATCGCGGTCATGTCGGAGACCGACACGTCAGGGTTGAACCAGAAGAGGAACCAACCGCCGTAGATCATCAAGATGTTCCACTCCACCGGCATGCCGTTCGGGTTGTTCGTGCCGATGAAGGTGTGGAAGCCCGTGAAGAGGATGCAGCCGGCGAGCAGCAGCCAGGTGCTTCCCGTGAGGGCGGCGATCAGCAGGATGATGGGGATCGCCAACTCCGAGGCGTGTCCGAACCATGCCATCTTCTCGGCGAAGCCCGAGGCGCGCAGGTCGTTCGGGAAATCCTTGAACAGGCTCTTCTTCAACATCTTGGGAAAGAAGGGCCCGTTGTTCATCATGAACATGATCACGGAGGGGAAGTGGGCATTCCACTTCGACACCGCCGCCCAGATCCAGATGAACGACCAGGTGATCTTGGCGCCCGAGATCCACAGGTCGTCCATGGCCGCGAAGGTCATGGCGGCCATCACGATCCAGTAGTGCTCGTAGCGTGCGACGAGCATGAGCGTCTTGTCGAGCACGCCGTTGACGGCGACCAGTACGAAGCAGGGGAAGAGCAGCTCCGCCGTGACTTCCGGCGCGATCAGCACGCGAAGTAGCAGGATCTGGTTCGCGACGTAGAGGGTCACGTCCAGCCAGCCGCGCGTCTGCCCGCCGATCAGCGGCACGCCGAGGAAGAGGGGATGCTTGATCGTGCCGACCCGGGCGAAGTGGCGATAGCCGCCATACCACTTGTCGAAGCGGGCGTTCATCGGCCCCCAGCCGCAGCCGAAACCGAAGAGCTCCCAGCACATCGACCATACCATCGCCTTCTTGAAGGCCTCGTTGGTGAAGGTCCAGTCGGCGAAGGAGAAGAAGCCCGGGTAGCCCGCGTTGAAGCTGCACCAGAAGGCCCACATGCCGATCAACACGAAGAAGTACTTGCCCCAGTACAGGGCCATCACTTCGGGGCGGTTCGGGCTCTCGTTCGCCCACGTCTGGCACGCCATGCGGACGCGCTCGGGGAAGGGCGCGTCGAGGACGCGTCGCGGCTCGTAGGGCGGAAGGTCGGGGGCGCTGGCAGTCATGAGGAAGCAAGCTAGCCCGCGGTGGGCGGGTGCGGCTCGCGATCGCGTGCGTTTTCAGCTCGCGTTGCTGCGCTTCGTGGCCCTCTCTCTACACCGCCGGTATGCCTACATCCACGAATCGTCTTCGAGTCCGAGCTCGGCCCACGGGCCTGCGGCGATCGGTTGACAATTTCCGTAGCCGATCGCCCCATTCGAACGGTCGACGACGCGAATCGCCGTGTCACGAATCTGATGCAGGCGGCGTGCCTGCTCGGGGGTGGTGCAGTCTTCGATGCGCTCGCCATCGATGTGAAACTCGCCGCGCCACTCGCCGTGGTGGTGGCCGTCGAAACCGAAGTAGAGACCAGCACCCAGGTGCACGCCGGTGTCGCCGAGTACTTCGATGTCGAGCCTTCGCGCCTCGCCGTCCGCCATCGTGCAATCGAGGTGGCCGCCCAGTAGCCGTCGGTTGACCTTGTCGAAGGCGAGGTGCGGATCGATGTCGGCGATCACCTCCTCGAGTCCATCGGGATGCTCGATGCGGGCCGTCACCATCTTCTGCTGGAAGCCCGTGGCTTCGAAGCGCGTGAAGTGAAGGTGCATCGCGTAGCGCGAGCCGTCGTCGCGCTCCATCAGTACGGGGCACCAGATCATCATGAAGCCGACGCCCGGCGGGATGCTCGGGCGCGGCTCGACGTCGGCCGGGGGGACGCCCACGTCGTAGCGGACCCCCCAGCTGTGATCGCGGGTAGAGACCCAGCTGTCGGGAGTCATCTCGTGGCGCTCGCCGTCGAGTTCGATCCAACCCGAGGCGACCCCCGTCTGGTGGTAGCGGACGAGTTCGCTCATCACGCGGAACTGCGCGCGCAGGTGCGTGCGCTCTTCGAGGAAGGGCGGCACCGCGGCTTCGAAGAGCCAATCGAAGGCGATGGGTTGGCAGTCGTTCTTCTCGAGCCGGAAGCGCACCTTCTTCAGGGGCTCGACGACTTCGTAGTGGATCGGCCCGATGATCGTGCGCTCGGGATCGCTCGCGAGGCTGCGGCTCGCTCGCACGGTGATCTGCTCCTTGCCGCGCGACAGCGCCGCGTAGGCGTCGATCACGTTGCGGTTGGTGTACTTCCCGAGCCCGAAGCCGATCTGCAGGCTGCCGTCGCGGGCCATCGCCATGGCGCACACCTTCTCGGTCCACGACGGATCACTCGTGCCGACCGTCGCAAAGGTGTCGGCCACCTGATGATTGAAGCGCTCGTCCTCGGCGACGAGTTGTCCGATCGGGTTCGGCATGGGTGGATCCTCGCGGGGTCGCTACTTCCACCAACTCCCGTCGATCATCTTCTCGAGGGTCGGTCGGTGGTAGATCACGCTGTCGATGTCTTCGGGCCACTCGGCCTGGCCGAAGTGCACGCTGCGCTGGTGGATGCGGGCCATGATGATCGCGTGACGCAGGCCCGCGTAGACCTGGTACCAGTCGAGGTGGGCGAGTTCGATACCGGTGCGTGTCTGGTAGGTGGCCGCGACGTCGGCGGGCTGCAGGAAGTCGGGTAGCCCCTCTTGACCCGCGGAGATCGCGATCTCCTGGAAGAAGCAGTGCAGGAAGATCATCCAGGCCACGTCGAGTTCGCGTGGGCCACGCGCGGCCATCTCCCAATCGAGTACGGCGCTCGGAGTGAATCCGTCGTACATCATGTTGCCGATGCGCGAGTCGCCCCAGCTGATCACGGCCTCGCCTTCGACGCTCGGCCAGTTCGTTTCGAGCCAGGCGAAGCTCTGCTCGATGATCGGGTGGCGACGATCCCCGCGTACCCACTGATAGAAGCGGCGCTGGTTCTCGAAGTGTCGCTCGAGGGGGGTCGCGCCGGGCAGATCGAAGTCGAGGAAGTCGAGCTCGGAGCCCCTCGCGTCGATGGTGTGCAGGTCGACCAGTACGCCCACGCTTTCGTCTTGCAGCTGCCGACGTTCTTCGGCGCTCGCCTCGGTGACCCAGCTGCCGAAGGGGTAGGGGAGGACATCGGGCGGAACGCGTCCCTCGGCCCGCTCCATCACGAAGAAGGGAGCACCCAGGTGGCTCGCGTCGGTTTCGAGCCAGCGTACCACCGGCACGGGCACGCCGCTGTTCTCGCGCACGTGGCGCATGACCTTGTACTGGGCATCGAGGTCGTAGGCGGGAAAGACCGGGCAATCGTTCGCGTCGGGCTCGACCCGGGCGACGAAGGCCTGTTCGACCGTCTTCCCGCCCTCGCTCCATCGGGCGTCGAAGAGCAGGGTCTCGCTCGACATGCCGGTTGCGGAGGGGCTCGAGACTTCACCCACCGTTGGCTTCGCATCGGCGGGGAGCTGGGTCGCGAGCCAGCGCTCGAGCGAGGCACGCATCGCCTCCGGGTCGCGACTCGACTTCTTGACGTCTTCGGGGTCGAACTCGGTATCGATGTCGGGGGGCAAGGTGTCGTTCCTATCCCATGTCGAATGCGAACCCGCCGTCGACCTTCACGACGGTTCCCGTCGTGTACGCCGAGGCCGCGCTCGCGAGATACAGGGCCGCGCCGACGATCTCGTTCGGCTGCCCGCCGCGACCCATCGGGATCGTGCTTTCGAGTCCCTTGACCATGGCCTCGGGCCAGGCCTTGCTGATGTCCGTCATGAAGGCGCCGGGCATGATGCAGTTGACCCGGATCTTGGGCGCCCAGGTGCGTGAGAGGCTCTTGGTCAGGCTGTGCAACCCCGCCTTCGCTGCACCGTACGGCACCTCGCCCGGAGTGGCCTGCACGGCCGCCGTACTGCTCACGAACAGGATCGAGCCGCCTTCGCCTTCGAGCATCGACTCGGCCAGCGCACACGAAAGGCGGAAGGGCCCCTTGAGGTTCACGTCCATCACCTTGTCGTAGAGCGCTTCGGTGATCGAGCCGACGCCGTCGTACACCGGCGACATGCCCGCGTTGTTGACCAACACATCGACCTTGCCGAAGTGATCGAGGGCGCGCTTCGCGAGCGCCTCGTTCTCTTCCCACTTGCCGACGTGAGCGCCGACGCCCAGGGCACGCTGGCCGGTTTCGTTCTCGACTTCCTTGGCGAGCAGGACGCAGGCCTCCTCCTTGCGGCTCGCGATGACGACGTCGGCGCCGCAACGCGCGAAGGCCATCACCATCTCCCTGCCGAGGCCGCGGCTTCCGCCGGTGACCAGCGCGACCTTGCCGTCGAGACGGAACTGCTGCGTGGGGTCGTTCGTATTCGTCACGGTTCGATCACCACCTTGCCGACGGCTTTGCGGTCGAGCATGTCGCGCAGCGCCTGGGGTGCCTGCTCGAGGGGGTAGCGCTTGCTGACCAGCGGCTTGAGCTCGCCCTTCTCGATGAAGCCGAGCAGATCGCGCTCGATGCTGTCGCGGGTCTCGGGCTCGCGGCTGACCATGGCACCCAGGAAGACGCCCACGATCTGACAGCTCTTGAGCAGGGCGAGGTTGAAGGGCACGGCCGGGATCCCGGCGGTGAAGCCGATCACCAGGAAGCGTCCGCCCCAGGCAATCGCGCGCAGGGCCTGCTCGGCGTAGTCGCCGCCGACGCAGTCGAAGATCACGTTCGCCCCCTGGCCTTGCGTCAATTCCTTCGCGCGTTCCTTGAGGTTTTCGGTGGCGTAGTTGATGACCTCGTCGGCCCCCTGCTGGCGGCAGGTCTCGAGCTTGTCGTCGCGCGACGCAGCGGCGATCACACGCGCCCCCATCAGCTTCGCGATCTCGATCGCCGCCATGCCGACGCCGCCGGCGGCGCCGAGGATGAGAACGGTCTCGCCGGGCTGCAGATCGCCGCGATGCTTGAGACCGTAGTAGGCGGTGCCATAGGCGTAGAGCAGGCCGGTCGAAGCGGCGAAGTCGGCGCCGTCCGGGATCTTGCGCGCGGCCGCGGCGGGAACGAGGAGCTTCTCTGCGAAGCCGCCCACGATGCCCGCGCTGCTGGTCACGCGATCGCCGACGGCGAAGCCTTCGACGCCCGAGCCCACTTCGCTCACGACGCCACCGACTTCACCACCGGGCACGAAGGGAGGCGTCGCCTTGAACTGATACTTGTCCTCGATCACGAGTGAGTCGGGGAAGGTCACGGCGGCGGCCTTCACGTCGACCACGATGTGACCCTCGATGGCCTTCGGATCGTCCATCTCTTCGATGACGAGATCTTCGGGGGGACCAAATTGCTTGCACACGACGGCTTTCACGGGGGCTCCTTCCGGCTCCGGATGGGGATGGGGTTCGGGGGACCCGAGAGTTTGAACGATCGCGGCCGAGTTGACTAGGCCGATCCATCGCGCAGGGAAGCGAGGTCGACGACCTGCGCCTGCGGCGTCTCGACGGGCCCTTCGGGCAAGAGGAAGCGCCAGTACACCATGCCGAAGGGGCGGCCTTCGGTGTCGATCCAGTTCGCCACGCCCGGGTCTTCGTGGGCGATCACGATGCGATACGAACCATCGGCTTCGAGATTCGTCTGCTTGCGGTTCAGCGAGATGGTGCGGTTGTTGTAGTCGTAGCTCTGGATGTAGCGATTCCAGAGGCAGACGTTCGCGAAGCGGCACTCGGGGAAGCGGCCGGTCATCACCAGCGCCTGATCGGGGCCGAGCACGTAGGGCGCCATGGTGTACGCGATGTCCATCGCGGAGAACGCCATGTCACCCGGCTTCTCCGGTGCGTTGAAGACGTTCGGTGTGGTCGACACCCAGCTCGGTTGTTCCTCGGGTTTGCGCGGCGGTTGATCGAGGGTGTCGCCGCGCACGAAGTTGATCACGCGCTGGATGCTGGCGGCGACGTTTCGGTCCTGCTCTTCGGGCGTCCAGGCGGGTGGCGGCCCCGGATCGACCACGGGCTCGATCGAAAGGGGGATGTGGCGCGAGGGATCGGCCGCGGCGCAGACCTCGTCTTCGAAGTAGTGGCGCGTGGTGATCCGCGAGGCCGTGGGCGAGAGCTTCAACCCGTTGCGCTCGTGATCCTTCGCGGAGAGCAGGATCTCGAAGTTGCCATCCGCATCGACGTCGAACTCGTCGTCGTAGAGCCCCGCCGCGGTGCCGGTCGCGTAGGCGCCTTCGCCCGGTCCTTCTTCCACCGTGAGAGAGACGTAGACGGCCCCCGCCATGTTGCCCTTCACCACATACTCGCGATCCGGGCGGATTGCGGCGTCGAAGTAGATCGCGTCGCCGTTGTCACCGCGGAACTTCCGCGTCGGCGACACGATGCGCCGGAACACCGGTCGCTCGGGATCCGCGTCGAAGTGGGAGAAGAGACCGCCTTCGAGGATGTGCATCAGGTTGCGAAGCCCGTCGGCGATGCCGCCCACGCTCTCGATCCCCCACTCGGGGCCGTACCGGCGTGCGTCGACTTCGCGGATCAGGTCGAGGAGTTCGTGGAGCTTCTTGCGGCTCTCGGTCACGGGGGCGCTCATGGGGGACTCCAGTCGAAGGGGAAGATCAGGACTCGAGGCGGACCGGGAAGCGGTCGGTGTAGAAGCGGAAGCGTTCGCGAAGCTCGCTTCGATCGAGTTCGAAGTCGGCGAGGTCGTAGCGCACGCGGCCGAAGCGACCGCGCGGGTGGTCGTCCTGATACTTCGCGATGGCGCCCCGCGACTCGTCGTCGAAGGGAACACCCGCCATCTGGTAGATCGAGGAGACGGTGTCGAGTTCGTTGCCCATGTACTCGTGGAACAGCACGTCGAGGGAGCGCTCTGGAGCGAGTGCGTCGCGCTGCTCGACGCAGCGGCGGAGGAAGGTCTCGATGCGCCCGGCCCAGTAGTGGCCGAGGCGCTTCGGGTCGACCTGCTTGGCCGCCAGCCGACTCGAGTACGAGATCATCGTGGCGAACGACGCCACCGTCGAAACCGGATCGCGGTGGCAGATCGCGACCGTCGAGTCGGGGAAGACCTCGCCGATCACCGCGAGTTGTTCGAGGTGCTGCGGGCTCTTCAAGATCCAGCGCTTGCCCCCGCGCAACCACGAAAGGGTCTTCAGGATCTTTTCGAGGTAGCGGTAGTGGGGGGCCTGGTCGTGCGCGAGGTAGTAGTCGCGATAGGTCGGCCCCATCCCGATGCCGAGGTTCTCGATGAAGACCGTGGCGAGGTCGATCGCGAGCAGATGGATCTCCTCGTGGATGTGATCGACGGTCATCTCGTGCATCGCGTTGAAGTGCGGCATGGCCATGTCGCGGAACGCGATGCCGGCCGCGGCACGTTCGAGTCGCGGGTCGGGCTCGCCGGGCTCGGGCTTCTCGCTCTCTGCGAGCACGGGTTCGAGCGCTTCCCACCAGGGCAGGGCGCGGAACTTCGGGTCGGCGCCGATCAGGCTGTGCAGATGGGTCGTGCCGCTGCGCGGGAGGCCGGCGATCAGGACCGGTGGATCGAGTTCGACTTCGAGGCTCTCGGGGTGACGCTTCCAGAGGTCGGTGAGCAGCAATCGATTCTTCAAGAAGGCCGTCATCTGCGCGAAGGCGCTCAGCTTCCCCATTGGCGAGAGCTCGGCGTCCTCGCGCAGCCCCTTCATCGAGACTTCGAGGCGCTCCTGCCAACCATCCTCGCCGAAGTCGCTGAGGCCGGTTTCGTTCGTCGCCTGCTCGATCACGGCGTCGGCTTCGAGGCGCGTGGTCTCCGCCATCGGTGCCGCCATCTTCGCGGCTTCGAGATAGTCGTCGGGGAATTGGGGGTTCGCGAGATCGAGGATGCGGATGTCTTCGGGTTTCGTGGCCATGAGGTGGGCGAGCGTACCGAAGGGTTCGCGGCGGGCGGCCGTCGGCCCGCGAAATGCGAGCCGCGCGCACTACTGAAAGAGCACAGGCCGGACGATAGACTCGTTTCGATACACGACCTTGTGCTCTCCGTACGACGAGGAACCCCATGCCCATCGACATCGACCCTGCTGATCTGATCGACCCCCATCACTACGGCGTGTCGGGGCAGCCGCACGGAACCTGGACGCGGCTCCGCGAGAGTTCGCCGGTCCATCGCTGCGAGGTGGAAGGCTTCGAACCCTTCTGGGCGATCACGCGTCATGCGGACATCATGGAGATCTCGGGCAAGCCCGATCTGTTCAGCAACACCGCTGGTCCCGTCATCCTGAACGATCGGCAGCTCGCGCAGCGCCGTGACGACGAGAGTGCCTTCGCGAGCATGCGCACCATCATCGAGATGGACCCGCCCGAACACCGCGACTTTCGCAAAGTGGCGAGCGGCTTCTTTACGCCGCGCAGCATCCATCGCCTCGACGAGATCGTGGAAGAGTGCGCGCGCGAGCAGATCGACAAGCTCGGCGAAGAAGGCGAATGCGACTTCGTCGAGGCGATCGCCCAGCGTCACCCGTTGCGCGTGCTCGCCAACATCGTCGGCATCGCTCGCGAAGACGAAGACAAGGTGCTGGAACTCACCCAGCAGCTCTTCGGTGCAGAAGACCCCGAGCTGCAGCGGGCCGGTGAGGATCGCGACGAGGCGATCAAGGAACTCGGCCTCGAGTTCTACAACCTCTTCAACGCCGTCATCGAAGACCGCCGCGCAAACCCACGCGACGATCTCGCCAGCCTGATCGCCAACGCGAAACTGAAGGACGGCTCACCGATGGGCCCCCTCGAAACGTTCGGCTACTACCTGATCGTCTTCACCGCGGGCCACGACACCACGCGCAACGCGATCAGCGGCGGCATGCAGGCCCTGCTCGAAAACCCCGATCAGCTCGAACTGCTCTGCAAGGATCCCGACCTCGCCCAGAAGGCCGTCGAGGAGATCGTGCGCTGGACCTCACCGGTCAACTACATGCGCCGCAAGGTCCTCGCCGACACCGATCTCCACGGCCAGAAGATCCCGAAGGGCGACGACCTCGTGATGTTCTATTGCTCGGCCAACCGCGACGACTCCGTCTTCGACCGCCCCTTCGAGTTCGACATCACCCGCCACCCGAACCGCCACCTCGGCTTCGGCACCGGCGAACACTTCTGCCTGGGAGCGCATGTCGCGCGCTTGAGCTCCCGCGCGCTCTTCCGGGAGCTGGCGACCCGCCTCGAGTACGCGGAGCCGACCGCCCCGGCGAGCTGGATCGAGAGCAGCTTCGTGGTCGGCCTCAAGCACCTGCCCATGCGTTACAAGATCCGACCCGCGGCGTAGCGAATCATCAACTGGATTCGGATCCAGTCGAGCGATCAGAGTTCGTCGAACGCATCCCAGAAGCGATTTCGGTGCCGATCGAGCTCCATCAGGATTTCGTGCTTCGCGTCGGCGACTTCGACCAGCCGGCCGCGTGGAAGGCGCTTCGCCACGAGCTCATGCGCTTCACCGGAAACGAGGGTGTCGCGGCCCGCGCTGCAGACGACGATCGGGGTCTCGATCGCTTCGACGAAGCCCGGCGCGTGGATCACGTCCATCGAGCGAAACGCTTCGAGGGCCCAGCCCAGGGTCGGGCTGCCGAGGCGCAGCGCCGGCTCGGCGTCGGTCTGCGCGACGAAGCGTTCGAAGCGATCGCGATCCTGGGTGAGCACGTTGTCTTCGAAGACGCGATCGTCTTCGTGGTAGTTGCGACCACCGGGCAGGTAACGCGCGTGGAGGCCGAACCAATCGGTGGCCTTCGCCACCGCTCGCATCCAGGCGGCGGGACGCGCGCGACTTCCGATGCCCCACATCGGAGCGGAGAAGACCGCCGACTCGAAGGTCTCGGGGTGGGCGTGCAGATAGCGAAGCCCGATGTTGCCCCCCATCGAATGACAGATCACCCGGTAGGGGGCGGGGCAGTTCGGCTCGACGAAGCTCAGGAAGGCCTGCTGCAGATCGGCCACATAGAGATCGAAGTGGGCAACGTGCCCCTTGTGGGGGTTTTCGAGGGGGCGATCCGAGCGTCCCTGTCCGCGCCAATCGAGGGTGGCCACCGCGTAGCCGCGTGAGAGCAGGTCGCCGATCGCCTCGAAGTACTTCTCGATGAACTCGGTGCGTCCGTTCAACACCACGACCGTGCCGCGGGAGGTGTCGTCACCCGCAAAGCGCGCGACGCGGATCTGCGTACCATCTCGGGCGGTGAGCCACTCCACCCGGGCACCCGCGGGTGCCGGATCGCGCTCGGTCGTCGTGAGAGGGGTTTCGGGCGGCATGTGGCGTCTTATAGCGAACGTGATTTCGTGGAGGGGAGGGCCGGGCCGATGTCCTCCCCCCGGTGTCCTACGACGGATGCGATCCTGGTCTACGAGGAGAATTCGATGAATCGGGCTTCCGGCCGTTCGCTTCGAAGCATGGGGCTGATCCTGCTGTTCGTGGCCGCGCTCGTGGGCGCGGGCACGGCCAGCGCGGCCATGACGGCGCGCCTGCTCTACATCGACGGAGCCGATGTCGCGGACGTCGAGATCGACGTCACGCGCAGCATCGTCGAGAGCGACCTGATCTCGCATCCCGATGTGCACCTGCTCGGCGATCGCGATCCCGAAGACGCCGACATGGATGTCACGGGTCAGCTGAGCCGCCTCGGCGAGAGCTACCTGCTCATCCTGACCGCGCGGTTTCACGACGGCGAACAGCGCAGCCGGCGACAGAAGATCGCGAGCTTCGACGAGATCGACGTCGCGAGTCGCCGCCTCGTCGCGGCCCTGGTCGAGAACGTGGAGATCTTCGAAACCGTCGAACGCGGAAGCGTGCTCGATGTCGAGCAGGAACCCGAAGAGGTGGTGGCCTCGGATCTCGGCTTCGAAGTCGGCTTCGGCACCGCCTGGCCGATCTCCGCGGCCCTCGACGATCACGGCACGATGTACGGCTTCCACGGCGCGATCGTGGGCGACATTCGCGACGTGCTCGTCGACCTGCGCGCCGACTTCCAGTTCGGCAACGACGACGTCGACACCTTCGCCTTCAGTACGACGATCGGTGGGCGCTACGTCTGGCACAGCGCGCGGCGCTATGGGCTCTACTCGGGCGCAGAGGTCGGCTTCGGCTACGTGTGGTCGCGGGAGCCCGGCAACAACCCGCAGGAGAGCGCCTTCCTGGTCGGCATCAACTCGGGCGTCGAGCTGCTTCGCCACGCCGACATCAGCCTCGACCTGCGCGCTCGCTTGCAGATGCTCACCCAGGAGATCGACGGCGACCTGCCCGTGCTCTTCGGGCTGAGCCTGGGCTTGCGCTTCTAGGGGCGCGAAGGAGCGACGCCGCGAACCACCTTCGAGAGGAAGGCGGTGTCGCGATGCACGTCTTCGAAGCCCGCCGCTTCGATCATCTCGGCCAGTTCGTGTCGCGCGTAGTCGCGGTAGAAGGGCTCGTGGAAGCGCTCGGGGAACTCTTCGAGGGCCCAGTCGAGGGCGGGGACGTCGCCGGTCTGCAGCGAATCGACCGCGACGTGGATCGCGCCGGGCTTCGCCACGCGCAGTGCCTCGGCCAGGGCACGTTCGCGTTCGCGTCGCGGCAGTTCGTGGAAGAGGAAGACGGAGTAGACCCCGTCGAAGCGATCGCTTCGCAGGTCGAGGTCACACGCATCGCCCTGCAGGAACTCGACGCGCTCGAACTCGGCGAGTCGCTGGCGCGCGGTGCGCAGGTAGGGCGGACTCAGGTCGATACAGGTGATGCGCGCTTCGGGAAAGGCGCGGGCGATGAAGCGGGTCGCGCTCCCACACCCGGCCGCGACTTCGAGGAGATGCAGTCCGCGGCCGTTCGAGCCGTCGAAGTGTTCTTTGAGCGGAGGGATGACGGCGCGCCGCATGGCGTCCGCCACGCCGCGGAACAGGATCTCCACCTGGTGCTCGTAGAGTTCGGCCGAGGCCTCGCTCAGGTAGCCGTCGGTCTGGAAGTGGAAGTTGCGCCGGTAGTAGTCGGGGACCTCCTCGGCGTACCGCGCTGCGCGCCCCGCGAATTCGCGCGGCCGCCGTTCCTTGCGGCGGCGGGCCACCGCGACGCTGTCGAAGAGCAGCTGCGCGTAGCGTCCAACGTGCGAAAGCGGCGTTGCATTCGGCGTGAGCACCGAAAGCGGGTAGACGCCGTTCGCGATGTTCTCCGCGTCGCGCTCGACGAGATCTCGCAGTGCGCGAACCACGGCGCGCTGGGCTTCACGGGGCGGCAGGCGCGTCGGCTCGTAACCCGCGCCGAGCCAGCGCTGGAGCGCGAGCAGGGGGATCGACTCGACGGCGTACAGACCCGTGCGCGCCCCGAGCGCACCGAGGGCCAGGGGCTTCGCGATCGGCTTGAGCACGCGCTCGGCTCTTTCGAGCGACGCGCGCAGGGAGGGCAATGGCCAGGCCTGCGTGTTCATTCGGTTCCCCCCATCCCACACGACGCGAACGCCACGCGCATTGTACCTGCCACCCGATGACGCCGCCCTTGTCGGCGGCGGGCCAACGGGGTTGAATCTCTCGACTTCTCGCAACCATTGCGTCCCACACATCGAAAGGAAAGCCGATGGCCAGCTGCACCGTGACGGATCTCCACATCTATCCGCTGAAGGGCGCGCAGGGAGTCGCGTGCGATGAGGTCGAGGTGCGCAGGAGTGGCATCGTGGGCGATCGCGAGCTGATGCTCGTGATCGATGGGGAGGCCGTGCATCAGAAGGATCACACCGAGCTCGCCCGCGTGCGGGTCGAGCTCGGAGACGGGAACAAGCGCGTCTTCCACCACCCCGAAGCCGGACGCCTGGATCACGAAGTGGTGCGCGAGACGCCGGGCGCCCCCGCGAAGCTTCACTACAACGACATCACCGTCACCGACCAGGGCGACGAAGCCGCTGCATGGTTCGGCAAGGCACTCGGCGTCGAAAATGTGCGCCTCGTGAGTCTTCCCCAGCCGTGGGATCGCTGGATCCCGCTTCCGGCCTTCGAAGCGGTCGACGGAAAGCCACAGGATTCGTTCTACGACGCTGCGCCGATCCTGCTGAACAACCAGAGTTCGCTGGACGATTTCAACACTCGCACGGACGAGCCCGTTCCGATGAATCGCTTTCGCGCCAATGTGGTGGTGTCGGGTGGCCTCGAGGCGTACGCCGAAGATGACCTGTCTTCGCTACGCGGAGACGCCATCGATCTCCTGTCGGTCGCGCCGTGCGAGCGCTGCGTGATCACGACGACGGACCAGACGACGGGAGAGCGCCCGACGAAGGAACCGCTCAAGACCCTCTCGACCTATCGCCGCGTCGAAGAGGGCAAGTACGGCAGCGGAGTGCTCTTCGGGCTCTACATGACCCCGCGCGAGGACTGCGTACTGCGCGTGGGCGACCGCCTCGAAATCGAGAACTGATCCGAACGCCTCAGCTCTTTCGCTCTCGTGGCCACCCGGGAACGAGCCCGCGCTCGGCCGCGAACTCGGGCGCGAGGAATGTTTCGCCGCTGCGAGCGCGACCCTCTTCGGTGGTGAGGATCCAGACCAGGGTCGCCGCCGGCACTTCGACGGGACAACCCTGTTCGATCTGCATCTGAAGGGTCGGGTTGTCGGCGCCGAGGATCTCGCGGATCGCCTCGGTGGCGACGTGCCCGGGGTCGAGGTTGTAGGCGCGGATGCCGCGATCGTTGAGCTCAACGTGGATCATCCCCGCCATGCGATGCAGCGCCCCCTTGGAAGCCGCGTAGCCGAACCCCCAACCGCCCTTGCCCGTGGGCGCCGGTGGATCCTCCACCGCCGCCGTGGAAGTCATGTTGACAATCGTGCCGCCGCCGCGTTCGAGCATGTGGTCGAGCACCACCCGCGTCAGGTGGAACTGATTGAAGAAGTTGCCTTCGAAGACCTTCGCGAGTTTGTCCTCGGGGAGATCGAGGAAGGCGTCCATCACGCCCGGGCCCTGGTAGATGCCGTTGTTGTAGAGCACGTCGATCTGCCCGAAGGTCGAGAGCGCTTCCTTCACCGCGGCATCGAGGCTCGAGCGGTCGAGCAGGTCGGCGCGCACCGGCAGCACCTCGCGCCCCTTTTCGCGAATCGCTTCGGCGGTTTCTTCGAGGCTGCCCGGCATGGCGCGCGGCTTGCCGGCGTCGGCCACCGTCGAGCCGTAGTCGTGGGTCTGGCCCGGGGTGAGGGTGCGGGCGGCGATGGCGAGGTCGTAGCCGGCGTCTGCGAGGGCGAGGGCACCGGCCTTGCCGATGCCGCGACTTGCACCCGTGACGAACGCGACGGGATTCGAACGGTTGGCGGCCATGTGATCTTCCTCCCGAATGGGGGCTCGCATCTGGGCATCGGGTTGGTGCGCGAAAAATGGCCCAGTACAATCGAGAGTGAAACCGGACGAAGAAGGGGCCAGAGATGGAACGATTCATGAGTCACCAGCACCTGGCTCGCGACTCGCGTTTCCGGCGCGCCGACAACCGCAATCAGTTGATGCGCTCGCTGCCCGACGACGTCAGCGAGATCGTACGCGTCTTCGAGAAGATCGCGCCCAAGATCTTCGCCCGCATCGAGGGGACGACCCTCGAAGGCGTCTACCGCGAGCTCGGTCCGGGCTTCCAATTCCTGATCGCGAGCGGCGGGCGACAGTCGAAGGATGGCGGTCGTACCCCGATGCAGCTCAAGACCCAGCTGCACGGCATCTTCGTCGGCGAGATGCAGGCGATGGAAGCCGCGGGGCGCACGCTCTACGACTTTCCGGATGCACCTTGGGAATTCAAGATGAACATGGCGCGCCAGACCTGGGACGAAGCGCGTCACGTGCAGATCTTCGAGAAGCTCCTCGATCACGTCGGCGCCGAAGTGGGCGAGTTCCCCGAGAGCACCTTCCTGTTCGAGACCTCCTGCAACGACGATCCCGTGCTGCGGGTGACCGGGGTGAACCGCTGCCTCGAAGGTCTCGCCTGCGACGCCTTCCGTTCGCTGATGGAGTACGGCCAGCAGGTGGACGACATGAAGCTCACCCAGGCCCTCGACTTCGTGCTGGCCGACGAGATCACCCACGTGCGCTTCGGCAGCGAGTGGTCGCGCGAGTTCACGAAGGACGATCCCGAACGCGCGAAGCGGGCGAAGGAATTCCAGAGCGAAACCGAGCAGAGTTTCGCCTTCGGTGGCCGCGAGATCGCGCGCGAAGATCGCATCGAAGCCGGCTTCACCGAGGAGGAACTCGACGAGATCGAACGCATCGACGCGAAGTTCCCCAAGCGCGAGACCCTGCTGCAGGCCGCCGAGATCCTGCGCGATCGCCACCTGGCACGCGAGCGCGGAGAAGAGCTCGGGGAGTATCGCGGGGAAGCCTGAGCCGGCTGGTCACGCGCTCTCACGACACCGGACCATGAAGCTCGAGGTCATCTGCATCACGCATTCGTCGTGTTGGTTGGCGAGATGACTGCGCATGCTCACGATTCCGATCTCGGGGCGCGATTCGGATATGCGCGTCGCCGTGGTCTCGTTCGAAAGGGTGAGGACGTCATCGGGGCGCACGGGCTTGGGGAAGCGAAGGTCCTCGGCGCCGAGGTTGGCCACCAGCGCGATGTCTTCGGGGCCCTGGTGATAGATCAGGCTCTGCAGCGCGAAGGTGTGGCAGGACGAGGCTGTGAGGCCGCCGAAGATCGAGGCTTCCGCTGCGGCATCGTCGATGTGGAAGGGTTGGGGGTCGAACTTCGTCGCGAAGTCGATGATCTCCTGGCGGCTCACCGTGAGCGATCCGACGACGCGACGTTGACCCACTTCGAAGTCCTCGAAGTAGCGCAAGGTCTGAACTCCCGAATACGTTGAAGATGGCCGCGGAGTGTAGGGTTTCCCCGCGTGGCCCGGTGTTCGTATTGGCTACCGTGATACGTCGGGCGGGCTGAGAGGAGGAGGGGAGTGATGATGTTCGAACGAGTGGGCAAGCCTTGGTTGATGGGCCTCGTGATCCTTGCGCTCGCGACCGCATCGGGATGCGCGACGACCGAAGAGCACGATCACGATTCGCACGAACACGCCGCGGCCGTGCACCCCGGGCACGGCGACCCGGACGAAGATCACGTCCACACCCATCTGCCGCGCCGCGTGGTTCCCGATGGCGCGGGTGCGCCGCTGTTCAACGATCTCGGCGACCACACGATGGCGATTTCGAGCGAGAGCGAGCTCGCGCGCCGCTACTTCTCCCAAGGCCTCGTGCTCGCCTATGGGTTCAATCACGCCGAAGCGCTCCGCTCGTTCAAGGAAGCGTCGCGACAGGATCCGGCTTGCGGCATCTGCGCCTGGGGTGAAGCCTTCGTGCTCGGTCCCAACATCAACAAGCCGATGGACGGCGCAGACGTACCGGAAGCGTTCGAGGCGACGAAGCGCGCCCACGCCCTGCGGGACCAGGCCTCCGATGTCGAACGCGCGCTGATCGACGCACTGCAGACGCGCTACGCGAAGGCCCCGGTCGCCGATCGCGCGCCGCTCGATCGTGCCTACGCCGATGCCATGCGCGACGTCGCTGCGCGCTTCCCCGATCACCTCGACGTGCAGACCCTGTTCGCCGAAGCTGTGATGGACACGATGCCCTGGGACTACTACGTCGATCCCGATACGCCGAAGCCCGCGACGGTGGAGTTGATCGAGGTGCTCGAACGGGTGATCGCCGCCAACCCCGAGCATCCCGGCGCGCTCCATCTCTACATCCACGCCGTAGAGCCTTCGAATACGCCGGGGCGCGGCGAGCGCGCGGCCGACCGCCTGGGCGATCTGGCACCCGGGGCCGGACATCTCGTCCACATGCCCTCGCACATCTACCTGCGGGTGGGCCGCTATCACGACGCGTCCCTCGCGAACGAACGCGCTGCGGCGGCGGACGAGTCCTACATCACGCAGTGCCGTGCCCAGGGTTTCTATCCCGCCCTCTACTACCCGCACAACGTGCACTTTCTCTACGCGTCATCGGCCTTCGAAGGGCGCAGCGAGGTGTCGATCGCGGCTGCACGAAAGCTCTCGGCGAACATGACCCCCGAGATGGTGGCGGCCGTTCCCGTGGCCGAAGAGTTCGTCCCGATGACCCTCTTCGCCCTGGCGCGCTTCGAACGCTGGGACGAGGTGGGTGACGTCCCCGCACCCGACCCGTCGCTTCGCTACGTGACCGGCATCTGGCATTACGTGCAGGGCATGGCGCACGCGGGCCTCGGCCGCGAATCGGCGGCTCGCGGTGAGCTTTCGGTCTTGCAGGGAATCGCGTCGGAGAAGGCGCTCCAGGATTTCTACTTCTCGTCTGGATCGACCCCGGCGCAGCTACTCGGCATTGCCTCGGGCGTCCTCGAAGCGCGCATCGCGAGTGAAGCCGGGCGCTACGGCGAGGCGATCCCGCTGCTCGAGAAGGCGGCAAAGCAACAAGACGCCTTGCCCTACACCGAACCGCCGCCCTGGTACTTCCCGGTGCGCGAGGCGCTCGGGCGTGCGTTGCTCGCCGCCGGCGAGGCTGAGCGGGCGGAAGCGGTCTACCGAAAGCAACTCGAGAAGACGCCGCGTAACGGCTGGTCGTTGCACGGCCTCGCGAAGAGCTTGCGCGCCCTCGGGCGTAGCGCCGAGGCCGCGAGCGTCGAAGCCGAGCAGCGCGATGTGTGGTCGCGCGCAGACATCGACCTCGATGCGTTGATGTAGTCGTCGGCGACGAGGCGCACGGCCTCGTCGCTCCTCCGAGATCGCGACGAGTCCGCCGATTTCGGCGACGCCCGAATGGGCGTCTGCCGGAAACGGCGGTCGTGCTTCGTGAGCGCGCACCAGCGAGCTTGCCGCATGGCATGTGCCTTGCTCTTCAGGTCTTCCAAAGGGCCATCGTCGCATGAGGCGACCCGGCCAACCAAGGAGACCCACGATGAAGCGAACGAACCCGATGGTACGCGGGCTCGCCGCGCTGGTGAGCACGCTCCTCATGGCCACGGTGGCCTGGGGAATCGAAGGTGGCGATGAGGAAGAGGACGAATTCGACGTCGCCGAGCTCTTCTTCGAACTGAACGACACCGACGGCGACCTCGGCATCCACGCCCTGGTCGACGGCGATCCATGGCGGAAGATGCGCATCCGCCCCGACGACGGCAGGAGCATGCTCGACATCCGGGTCCGGGGAAGTCTCCGGCGTCAGGGTTTGACGGAGATTTTCTTCGAGAGCGCGGAGCCGACTTTCGACGAACTCGCTCCCGAGGCGTTCTTCGCGCGCTTTCCCGCCGGAGAGTACGAGGTGCAGGGCATCACCCTCGACTATCGCCTGCTCGAGAGCGACACCGACTTGACCCACGTCATTCCCGCACCGGCGGGCAACGTCCTGGTCAACGGAGTCGATCTGTCACCGGACGAAGAAGGGGAGTGCGAGGAAGAAGATCTGCCCGAGATCGGCAACCCGGTGGTGGTCGAGTTCGACGCCGTGACCGAGTCGCATCCCGAGCTCGGCATTTCAGGCGTGCCCGTCGACGTGCTCCGATACCGCGTCGTGGCGGAGTTCGAGGACGAAGACGAAAACGTCTTCGTGACGAACGTCGACCTCGTGCCCGACGATGAAACGGAGCGCTACAGCGTCACGCTGCCGCCGGAGTTCCTGGTCGACGGCGCCGAGGGCAAGTTCGAGATCCTTGTTCGCGAGAACAGCTTCAACCAGACCGCCACCGAGACCTGCCCGGTGGAGTTCGTGGCCGATTAGGCCCAACGAAATCGCGTGTACGGGGTGGAGTGTCGGATCGGGCGTCGGATCGCAGCACGAGAGTGCAGCCTTGGGTCCGACCTCCACCCCCTTGATTCGCGATCGAGCCTACGACCCGGCGGTGCTGCGCTGCCGGGTTCGTTCATTGGGGATGCCATCGTCGTTGGCGAGGGCGTCGATGGCTTCCCGGGTGTGCAACGGGCCGTCACCGAGGCCGGGACAGCTTCGACCCTCGGCTTCCCAGGTCTCCCGGTCGGCCAGGTTCGCACGCCAGAAGGGGTAGGTGCGGCACTGCCGCGGGCGCAGTTCGTACACCGTGCAACCGCGGCTGCGATCGTAGAAGAGGCAATCCTGGTTGCGCTGTGCGCGCAAGACGACTCCTCGCTTGCCCGCGCGCCGGGTCGCGCGAGCGCGAAAGGTCTCTTCGTCTTCTTCGCAGTGCGCTGCGAGGGCGCGGATCTCTTCGTCGCTCAGCCAGACATTTCCGGCGCCGCGGCAGCAACGACCGCAGCGGGTGCACTCGAAGCGCAGGCCATCACGGTACCACGGCTCGTTCACGGAAACAGCTCCCGCTTCACTCCTTCGGGAGTGAGAGCTTGAAGGCGTCGATCGACGTTCCGCCATCGACGTTGATCACCTGACCCGTCACGTAGGACGCCGCGTCGGTCGTGAGGAAGAGCACCATGTTGGCGATGTCCTGCTTGGCGCCGACGTAGCCGAGGGGACAGACCGCCGGGTTCCCGGTTTCGACCTTCTCGAAGCGATCCAACCCTTCGGTGTCGGCGGTGGCCCCCGGCGCGACGGCGTTCACCCGCACGCCGTAGGGACCGAACTCGACGGCACAGGTTCGCGTCAGCGAATCGACGCCGGCCTTGGCCGCGGCCACGTGGGCCTGCAGGCTCACGCCCATGTTCTGGAAGGGGGCGGTGATGTTCACGATGTGTCCGCCGCGCTCCTTCAGGAAGGCTTCGAAGGCGGCCTTGCTCACGTTGTAGGTGCCGCGCAGGTCGATATCGACGACCGAGCGGAAGCCGTTGTACGAGATCCCCGTGATCGGTGCCGGAAAGTTGCCTGCGGCGTTGTTGATCACGATGTCGAGGGAGCCGAGGCCATCGCGAATCCCCGAAATCATCGCGTCGACCTGGTCGCCCTCGCGAATGTCGCAGGCGAACCATGAGACCTCGATTCCTTCGCCCTCGAGTTCGCTCGTGGCCGCCTCGAGGTTCTCCTGCTTGCGACTTGCGATGCACACGCGCGCGCCGTGCCGCCCGAGAGTGCGTGCGATCTCCTTGCCGATGCCCGTGGCACCCCCGGTGACGAGCGCCGTCCTTTCCTTCAATAGATCGTCTCGAAATACCGTCATGTTCCCATGCTAGCCTGCGCGGCCCGTCGCTTCCGTGCCTCGCGCACGATGGCGAGCGGGAAGCCGAGACCGCGAAGAAGGAAAGTCGAAAAATGCAGGAACGCAGTGGTTCACGACGGGTTGGACGCACTTCTGCAGGGAGCGCTCTGTGTGTCGCAATGCTGATGAGCGTCGCCGTGCTCGTGGCCGGCGCCGCCCAGGCGGCGAAGCCGGATACGCCACGCGACGTCGTCGGGGCGTTGCTGAGCGCGAGTGGCGCCGACGAGATGATCGACAGCTTCATCGTCCAGGTCCGGAACGAGATGAACCTTCGCGCCGCCGATCTCGCGGGCGACCACGGGCAGTTCTTTCGCGACGCGTTCGAGGCTTCCTTCGATCCCGGTCCGATGCGAGAGCGCGTCATCGATCAGATGCTGGCTCACTATGAGGACGACCAGGCGCGCGGGGCTCTCGCGTGGTTCGAATCGCCCGAGGGCCAGAAGGTCCGCAAGGAGGAGTCGTACGCCCAGAGCGCCGCGGCCGAGAACGAGATGCGGCAGTTCATCGTCGCGTTCGAGGCCGAACCCCCGAACCCCGAGCGAATGAGGCTGGCCGGAGAGATCGATCGCGCGCGAGCCAGTTCGACCCTCAGCCACGACCTCGTCTTCCAATTCATGCGCGGGCTCGCCCTCGCGAGCAGCGCCATCTCGCTCGAGGACGGCGTGGCGAGCGAAGCCGATATCGAGGCCGGGCTGCGCGAGCAGCTCGACCCACTCATGCCGTCGCTCGCCCAGCAGATGGTCATCTTCTACACCTTCATGGGTCGGAACCTGACCCTCGAAGAGAACCGCGCCTATCTCAGCCACATCGAGTCGAAGGAAGGCCGGTGGTTCTATCCCGCTATGCACGCGGGCCTCGTTGAAGCGATGGGTAACGCGGGCAGTCGCTTCGGCGCCGATGTCACCGAGCACATGGAGAAGCTGCGTCGCCAAGCGGAAGCAGCGCCCGCCGACAGGGCGGAGTGAGGGCCGGGCTCAGGTGAAGTCGCGGGGGCTCGCCTCGGCGACCTTCTCCACCCACCATTGCGGCGCCTGGGAGATCATGTTGTTGATGTCCCAGTAGTCGAACCACTTCACGATCTTGCCGTCGCGCAGCTCGTGGATGCTGGCGAGCCGGTTCTCGACCACTTCCCCGGTTCCGAAGTGCCAACGCTCGCGATGCTCGAGCACCACGAGGTCGTCTTCGGCCACGATGCGCAACTCCTCGTGATCGAAGCGCTCGATCAGGTCGAAGCCGATACGCAGGCGGTCGACGATGTTCTTCGGCCCGCGCGCCCCCGCGTCCCGGTCGGGGGCGGGCATGTCGCGGTGCCAGCAGTCGGGGGTGAGAAGCGCCGCGAGGGCGTCCCACTTGCGGTCATAGACGTGGCCCCACAGCTGGCGAACGGCGGCTTTGTTCTCTTCCAACGACACGCGGACATCCTCGGGAGCGCAATGAGCAGCGTACCTGAGGCGTCGCGGCGCGGGTATTCGCAGTGCGGACTCAACGAAAACGCCACACCGTACGCACGCTTGCGTCGTTGCTACCGCGTCGACGCGGCGCCCCAGTAGTTGTAACCCGCAAACCGCGGCGTGGCGGGGAGGTAGCGGGTTTCGATCTTGGAGATCGCGAAGCCGCCTTCTTCGAGGCAGGTCGGGATCGGGCGGTTGAGGTTGCAGCCGCCGCCGATCACCTGCCAGATCGGGTTGAGTCGATCCTGCCAGCGGCGCACGTTTTCATCCGGGGCTTCGCCGTGTTCGCAGAAGAGGAGCGTGCCCCCGGGCTTGAGGACGCGGCGCATCTGCTCGAGCGCAGCCCGCCAGTCGGGAATCGTGCACAGGGTGAAGGTCAGCATGACGGTGTCGACGCTGTCGTCGTCGAGGGGCACTTCTTCGCCGGGAAGGTCGAGCCAGCGCACTTCGACGGGTGAGCTCTCGAGGTTCTTCTGCGCCTTCTTTCGCATGCCCTCACTCGGTTCGAGGCCGAAGACGAACTCCACCTGGTCGGGGTCGTAGTACTGGAGGTTGATTCCCGAGCCCATGCCGACTTCGAGCACACGGCCCCGCGCCTGGGGGACCACCTTCTGGCGCTGCTTGAGGATCGCGGGCGCGCCGCAGGCCCGGTTGATGAAGTGGGGGAGGATGTAGCGCTCGTAGAAACCCATGCAGTTCGCTCCGGAGGTGGGATCGGTGGGAGGGCCCCAGTGAGGGGGCGAGTGTAGTACGCTTGCGCGACCCCCTGCGATGACGCGCCCGTGCGCGCCCGGGGGAACTCATGACGACTCGCATCTTGAACGTCGTCCTCGCCTTGCTCGTCGTGGCCTTTGGCTTCGGCGCATTCCGCCTGCTCGAGGCGAGCCTCGAGGCCGACGTCTATCGCGAGCGGCTCGCCTCGCTCGCCGAGGACTACGAAGTGCTCCGCGGCCGATACAACGAAGCCGTGCGCCGCACCGCCGTGACCGAACTCGTGGTGGGTGATGGCGCCCTCGAGGTCGTGATCCGCAACGCCGCGGGTGAGGTCGAGACCCTCACGACCCCCTTCGACCCCGCGCGCGAGATCTACGTCGACTACGTGGTGCTCGACGGCCGCTTGTGGATTCGCCGGGTGTTCGACGAAGCCACCGCCCCCGACGCGGGGATGGTGGTCGACCCGCGCCTCGCCGACGTCGACTGGACGGGGGAGGGGGCGAGCCACGGCAAGGCGACCTATCGCGCTCTCGAACCCGGGCGCTGGGTGGTCGACGTGACCGGGGACGGATCCCTCGGGCTCGCGAAGCGCGACGACGCCACGCCCACTCATCTCGCCCCGCCCCCGCCGGTGCGCGACTACGCGCCGATCGAGAACGAGGTCGGTGAGCGCCTCGGGTCGATCGGCCCGGGTGAGGCCTTCGACGCACTGATGCGACAGATCGATCTGCGGAGCTGAGGGGCGAGAACGCGCACTTCGCTTCAGCGCGAGCCGCGAGTGCTTCAGCGCGAGCCATAGAAGTCGGGATCGCGCTTCGCCGTGAAGGCTTCGCCCGCGTGCTTCGACTCTTCCGTGTCGTAGTAGAGTGAGAGTCCCATCATGCCGAGGCCGCCGATGCCGCGGATGTTCTCGCTATCCGCGTTGAAGGAGCGCTTGGCGATCGCGATCGCGGTGGGGCTGCGCATGACGAGCTCCCTGCACCAGTCGTCGACTTCCTTGTCGAGTTGGGCTTCAGGCACGACTTTGTTGACGAGGCCCATGTCGTAGGCCTCGGCTGCGCTGTAGCGGCGGCACATGTACCAGATCTCGCGGGCGCGCTTCTCGCCGACCACCCGTGCGAGGTAGGCGGTGCCGAAACCCGGATCCACCGAGCCCATGTGCGGGCCGACCTGGCCGAAGATCGCCGTATCGGCCGCGATCGTCATGTCACAGATCGTCGCGAGCACGTTGCCGCCGCCGATCGCGTAACCGCGCACCTTGGCGATCACGGGCTTGGGGACGTCGCGGATGATCGATTGCACCTCGTCGATCGGCATGCCGATCACGCCGCGGTCGCCTTCGTACTGGCCGTCGTGGGCTTCCTGATCGCCTCCGGTGCAGAAGGCACGCTCGCCCGCGCCCGTCAGCACGATCGTGGCGACGCTCTTGTCGTAGCCCGCGCGCCCGAAGGCGCGAATCAGATCCGCGCAGGTCACACCGCGAAAGGCGTTGTAATTGTCGGGGCGGTTGATCGTGATGTACGCGACGTGGTCGCGCACTTCGTAGAGTACGTCGGTGAGTTCCATGAATTCCTCTGCGGTCATCCCTGCATGGTGAGTCCACCGGAGACGCTGATCGTCTGGCCGGTGATGAAGGCGGCTTCGTCGCTCAACAGGAAGGCGACGAGGCCGGGATAGTCTTCGGGTTGCCCGAGTCGGCGCATCGGAATGGCGCGGGCGAGGGCGGGGCCGAGCTTGCCGCTTGCGTCGAAGTTCGCGAAGAGCGGCGTGTCGGTGGGGCCCGGGGAAACACAGTTGAGCGTGATACCGGTGCGGGCCACTTCGCGCGCCACCGACTTCGTGAGCGCGATGACACCGCCCTTGCACGCGGCGTAGACCGACTCGCCGCTCGAACCCACGCGCCCAGCGTCGGACGCGATGCTGACGATGCGACCGTGTCCGCGTTCGTTCATGCCCGCGAGTACCACGCGAGTCAGGTTGGTCGGCCCGAGCAGGTTCACGTCGACGAGCTTGCGCCAGAGCGCGGGGTCGGTTTCGAGGAAGGGCGCGGCGTGATCCCAACCCGCGCAGTTCACCAGCGCGTCGGTCGGGCCGAGGGCGTCCTCGCAGGCCGCGACCGCGCGCTCGACGGCTTCGTAGTCGGAGATGTCGACCGTGTGCACCGAGGCGTTCGAGGCGAAGCCCGAGGCCGTTTCCTTCGCGCCGGCTTCGTCGAGATCGAAGAGGCCGACCCGCATGCCCTCGTCGGCAAGTCGCCTGGCGATCGCGCGTCCGATGCCGCTGGCCGCGCCCGTCACGATCGCGCTTCGCCCGTCGAGTCCCACCAAACCCGCCATCGCCCCGCCTCCTCGCAGTGGGCGGGAGCGCCGCGCCCGCCCGAGCCGGCGATGATATCGCCGCGAGAGCGGCGAGAAGGGCGTGTCAGCACCTCGTCAGCAGAAGTTCGAAATTCGAATCAATTGGTATTGAATTCGAATCTGTGCCCCCTAGGATCGAGGTGTGAGCGATTTCCGCTACCCCCAGTTCTGCCCCCTCGCGCGCTCCGCCGAAGTGCTCGGCGAGCGCTGGACCCTGCTCATCCTGCGCGACCTGACGCTGCGGCCGATGCGCTTCAGCGAGCTGCGCCGCCGGCTCTTCCGGGTGAGCCCCTCGGTGTTGAGCGCGCGTGTCCAGGCCCTGGAAGAGAAGGGCATCGTGAGGCGCCGCGAGCTGCCGCCCCCGGCGTCGGCCACGGTGATCGAACTCACCGACTTCGGCCGCACCCTCGAACCCGTATTGATGGCGCTCACCCGCTTCGGCATCCAGATCATCGGACTGCCCGAACCGGGGGATCACTTCGAGCCGGGTTGGCTTCGCATGGGTATACCGGCGACCGTCGAAGGTCGCCCGACCCCCGAGGCGCGGCTGGCTTTCACCATTCGCGATCCCGAAGGCGACTTCGCCTTCGCGATCGACGGCAGCCCCCACGGCGCGACCGCGCGGGAAGTGTCGCCCGATGAGATCCCCGAGGTCGACCTCGCCCTGCGCGGCGAGGGCATCGTGGTGATGGGCGTGGCCATGCAGGCGATCGATCCCGCGAGCGTCGAGTCCAGCGGCGCCCTCGAGATCGAAGGCGATCGCGCGCTGATCGAGCGACTTCCCGAGTTCTTCCGTCGAGGCGAAGACGCCGAGGCGGATGCCCACTGAGTGGGCGAAAAACGCGTTGATCCATTCCACCCCCAACTCTCGCTAGAGAACAGAAGATGGAGATCGAAATGCCGAAACTACATGGTGTCGCGGGTTCGCCCTTCGTGCGCAAGGTGCGCGTGGCCCTCGCCGAAAAGGGCATCGAATACGAACACATCGTCGTGATGCCCTTCGGACAGACCCCGGAGTACCTGGCCATCAGCCCGTTGGGCAAGATTCCCTGCTACGAAGACCAGGGCAATGCAATTCCCGACTCGTCGGTGATCATCGACTACCTCGAACACGTGCACCCCGAACCGGCGCTCTATCCCAAGGACCCCGCGGAACGCGCGAGGGCGCTCTTCCTCGAGGAGTACTGCGACACGAAGCTCATCGAAGTGACGGTCCCGGTGTTCCAGGAGCGGTTCGTGAAGCCCAACTTCTTTCAGGAGGAGCCGGACGAAGAACGGGTTCGCCAGGCCCTCGAAGAGGACATTCCGCCGATCTTCGACTATCTGGAAGCCCAGATCGGCGATAAGCCGTATCTGGTTGGCGGTGCGTTTTCGATCGCCGACATCGCGGCCACGAGTCCCTTCGTGAACTTCGCGATGGCGGGTGGGGAGGTCGATGCAGCGCGCTGGCCGAAGCTCGGTGAGTACATCTCGCGCATCCAGTCGCGGCCGGCCTACAAGTCGGTCATCGAGAGCGAGAGGCCGCCGGAGTAGCTCGTCCCCTCAGTTGCCCTTGAAGGTCGGCGGCCGCTTCTCCATGAAGGACTGCACGGCTTCCTTGAGATCGTTCGAACCGAGGTTCGCGATCATCGTCCACAGACCGTTCAACAGCAGGCTCTGCTCGGTGGTGAGGTCTTCGCCCTGCTGGAGGATGAACTTCGTGCCGCGAACGGCGAGCGGAGCGTTCGCGGCGATCTCTTCCGCCAGTTCATACGCGGCCTTCAATACTGCGTCCTGGTCGGGCAGTACGCGATTGATCAGGCCGATCTGCTCTGCATAGTCGGCTCCGAAGTCACGGCCGGTGTAGGCGAGTTCGGCCACGTGCCCCTTCGTGATGATGCCCGGCAGGCGCTGGAGGGTGCCGACATCGGCCGTGATGCCGATCTTCGTTTCGCGAACGCTGAAGATCGCGTCTTCGGAAGCCAGGCGGATGTCGCATGCGGTGGCGAGGTCGATCCCGCCGCCGATGCAATGACTGTGGATGGCCGCGATCACGGGCACCGGGCACTCGGCGACGGACGAGATCGCGGCCTGGAAGGCGCGGGTCACGCCGATCTGTCGCAGATTGGCTTCGGCGGGGGACG
>JANQEL010000048.1 GCA_028278345.1 Myxococcota bacterium | reverse complement strand
CCATAAGGGATCGCTCTCGTCAAAGGTGTCCGGCGCGCCCCAGAGGAGTGCGAAGGGCGTCATCAATAGAAAGAGGAGTCCGCACCCCTCGCGCAGGCTGAACCCCGTGTGGAACGCGAGGCCGCTCCACCAGGGCTTGTCGGCGTAGTCG
This sequence comes from Myxococcota bacterium, assembly GCA_028278345.1. Classification (GTDB taxonomy): domain Bacteria; phylum Myxococcota_A; class UBA9160; order UBA9160; family UBA4427; genus DUBZ01. The sequence goes on along the minus strand of JANQEL010000048.1, from coordinate 84,946 downwards.
GGCAGGTTGCCGAGGCGGGCGAGCTTTTCGAACTGCTCGTGACCCGAGCCGATCAGATCGTCTTCTTCTGGTTCGGCCTGCTCGAAGAACATCGGCAGGTTGGCGCGTGCGAGGTCCTGCCAGACCGCCACCGACGCTTCGCTCAAGAACACGAATGGATTGGTGACGAAGAAGATCGCGATCGTCGCTCCCGCCGCTGCGAGGCCGGCGGGTGGGAAGAGGCTGCGCCAGCTTCTAAAGAGCCGCCCCGCCGCGCCCGCGCTTCCCATGATGGCCGCCCAGTAGATGGCGGGAGCGACCATGACCCCCGGGTACTTCGCACCGATCGCCGCAGCGATGGCGGCTCCTGCCGCGATGCCCCGCTTCGGCGTCGCTTGTCTCGCCAGGGGAACCGCGCCCGCGAGCGCGATCAAGATCGCAAGCGAGAGCACGACATCGGGTTTGATCGTATGACTGTCGCGTACGTGGAGGAAGTTGGTGGCGACGATCCAACCCGCGCCGAGCCCCACCGGACGCGAGAAGGCCGAGGCACCGAGTCGGATCGCGAGCCACACCGCCAGGGTTCCGAGCAGTGGCGAGAGCAGTCGCAGGATCAGGTAGATCCGAGCGGGATCGCTTTCGAGCAGTTCGCGATAGCTGTCGCCCTCGAGCAGGCCGATTGCCTGACCGACACTCGTGAGTGTCCCTCCCCAGGCGGCGAGCAGGTAGATGTAGGTGTGGGGGTAGATCGGCCAACCGATGTCGGCCTGGCCGTCGAGGGGGATGGCGCTGAGATCCACCACGACGAGTTCGTCCGGGCGCGTACGCGGGTGGGGAAGCCCGAAGTCGATCGCCCAGAGTCGCAAGAGGGCTGCGGCGACGAGGGTCGCGCCCACCAGAACCCGATAGCTGCGGTCGCTCATCGCGAGTGCACTGCGGGTCGCAGACCCGTCCGACGGGGAGGGGGGATCGACCTGGGCTTCGGTCATGAAGCGTGCATCTCCGCGCCGGGGTTGGAGCGCGCAGGATACATCACGCCTTCGGGCTCGATGCATGGCCGTGGGTGCGGAGAAGACCTTCAGTTGCGGCTCCGGTGCTCCCCGCATGCGCGAAAGAGAGGCGTCGCCTCGCACTCGAGATCGGCCGATCCGACACGAGCCGCATGATATAGTTGCGGCTGGGCGGCCCCATGGACGGAAACCTCACACGCAAGATCGACGGTTGGGTGGGGCTCGCGATTTGCGCGGTGCTCTTTGCGCACTCGCGCCTGCGCGCGGCCCTCGGCTCGCGTCGCCAACCCTCGATGTATGCCACCACGCCACCCCAGCGCGGTCGCGCCCCCTTCGTCCCCGCGCGCGTGCTGTGCATCAAGACCTACGGCCTCGGCAACATCGCGATGATCCTGCCCGCCCTGGGCGCCCTGCACCGAGGCTTTCCCGGCGTGGAGGTCGACTTCCTGACCCTCGAGGAGAACAAGAGCCTGCTCGAGCACTCGGGTCAGGTCGAAAGAGTGATCCCGCTCTCGATGGGCGGCCCGCTTCGCCTCTTCGGCTCCCTCGCTCGCGCCTTCTTCGAAGTTCGCCGCGGGCGCTACGACCTCGTGCTCGACTTCGAGCAGTTCATCAAGCTCTCGACGATCTTCGCCTACGTCTCCGGCGCGAAGGAGCGCATCGGTTTCAACACCGATGGCCAGCGCCGCGGTTGGCTCTTCACGACCCGTGTCGTCTACAACGACGCCGATCACATGTCGCGCACCTTCATGCGCCTGCTGCGCCCGCTCGGGATCGACACGCGCAAGCGGCCCGTCGTCTTCGAACATCCCGTCGAAGCGCGGGCGAAGGTCGACGACATGCTGGGGCTCGGGGACCAAGGCTCGGGCAAAGTGCACTTCCCCGTGATCGGCGTTCACGTGGGAAGCGGCCCCAACTACTACCGCGTTCCCCTCAAGCGCTGGCCGACGGAGTACTTCGCAAGACTCTGCGACGAGCTCATCATCCGCCACGGCGCTCGCATCGCGTTCACGGGCAAGGGCGAGGACGAGGCCGAACTGGTGCGCGAGACCCTCGCGCAGATGCGGCAGGCCGATGCTGCGGTCAACGCCTGCGACGCACTCTCGATCGTCGAGCTCCTCGTGCTCCTCGAGCGCTGCAACCTCGTGGTGTCGAACGACACCTCGATCGTCCACCTCGCCGCGGCGATCCACACACCCGTGGTCGCCTTCTTCGGTCCCACCAATCCCGAGCAATACGGGCCCGGCAACGCCCACGACCTGGTGATCTACAAGGATCTCTACTGCGGGCCCTGCCTCACCAACTACAACCTGAAGGTGAGCTATTGCGCGGACCCGATCTGCATCCGCTCGATCGCGGTCGAAGACGTACTCGCGCGCATCGAGGCGCGCTACCTCGACGCCGAAGGCGAACAGGCCGCCGCGGCCGGGCATCCCCAGGCGGATCCCAAGCGCCGCCTCGAGGTGCTCGAAGGTTCGGTTTCGTGACCCGCGTTCGTCCCTATGTCGCCCTGGCGAAGAACTGCCTGCGCGCGAACGCGACCCGCCTCGCGTTTCCGATGAAGCTCACCTTCTGCATCACCTACTGGTGCAACTACAAATGTGAGACGTGCAACATCTGGAAGATGAAGCCGACCGACGAGCTCACCCTGGACGAGATCGAGCGCTTCTTCGAGAAGTCGAACCGGTTCAGCTGGGTCGATCTCACGGGTGGCGAGGTGACGCTACGCAAGGACTTCGTCGGCGTGGCCGAAGCCGTGGTGAAGAACTGCAAGAGCCTGCTCATGCTCCACTTCCCCACCAACGGCTACCTCAGCGACCAAATCGTCGAGAACACGCGAGCGATCGCGAAGATGGGTCTCGAGAAGCTCATCATCACCGTGAGCTGCGATGGCGATCGCGAGATGAACGATCGCATTCGCGGTGTGGAAGGCGGCTACGACCGACAGCTCGAGACCTTCAAGCGCCTGCGCGAGATCCCGGGTGTCGAGGTCGTTCTCGGGATGACGCTCTCGGAGCGCAACGTCGACCATTTTCCCGAAGCCTTCGCGGCGGCGAAGCGCGAGGTGCCGGATCTCGAGTACCGCGACTACCACGTGAACATCATCCACGAGGGTGCCTATCTCCACAACGAAGAGAACGCGCTGCGCGAGGCGGTCGATACGAAGGCCCTCGCCGACGCGAGCGAAGCCTACGCGGCGCTGCGCGGTTTCGGCATCGGGCCGGTGAACTACCTCGAACGCACCTACCTCGGTCACGTCCGGAAGTACCTCGAAACCGGGAAGACGCCGATGAAGTGCCACGCGCTTCGTTCTTCGTGCTTCGTCGATTCGTGGGGCAACGTGATGCCGTGCACGATCTGGGACAAGAAGGTCGGCAACCTGCGTGACTTCGACTACGACCTCGGGGCGATCTGGAACCGCGACGAAACGGCCGACGTCCAACGCGAGGTCTGGCAGGGGAACTGTCCCCAATGCTGGACGCCGTGCGAGGCCTACCAGAGCATCATGGGAAACTTCCTGGTCTCGCGTTGAGTCCTGCACGGCAAGCCGCTCTTCAACGCGACCCCCCGTGCTAAGGTCCCGCCGATGTTTCGCACGCTCGTCCTCGATACCTCTCTCTTTCGACGCCTTCTCGTCGCACTCGCCGTCGCGTTCGCCATTGGAACCGCCGGGCTCGCGGCCGCGCAGCCGATGGCCGCACGCGACGCGAAGGTCCCCGTCTTCACGAACGAGGACCTCGAGGGCCCGCCCACCGAAGAGCCCGAGCCCCTGCCCCTTCTCGAGTGGTCGGAGAAGCCGGGGGTCTACGAGAACGAACTGCGCCGTCGCCACCAGAACCCGCTCTTCGTCGAGTCGCGCCAGGAGATTCTGGAAGCCGACGTGATGGAAGCCCGTCGTCGCGACGCCGAGCGAATGTGGCAGGTGCTCGAGGACTACATCTCCCTTGCCAACGACAAGGACCGCATGGCGCGCTACGAGGTGGCGAGCGAGATGGGCGAAGCCCTGCTCCGCTTCGACGAGAACACCTGGAGCGCATTGCGCACCGGGGGCGAAGCCTTTGCCCTGGCCGCGGCGACCCAGCGGATTCGCAGCGATCTGCTCCAGGCCTGGCAGGACGTTGCGAGCGTCGACCCCGGCGTGAAGGCGCTGCTCGACGCCGAAGCGCGCATCCCCGCGGTCAAGACCGAATCGTCCGCGATCCGTTTTCTCGCCTTGTTGCAGGCCGAGGATCCCGACGACGAAGGGCCGCTCCGCCGCTACGAGCTCGGTGCGGCGCTCTTGAGCGAGGACGTCGAGACGATTCGCGAGGTGCACTCGCTCCTGCGCGGCGAGCTGCGCTCGGCGGTGCGAAGCCAGCTCGAGAGCGTGCTCGGCGAGATCGGTCGCGAACAGATCGAGTTCGAGGGCAAGCGTGAAAAGGTCAAGGCCGCAGCCGAACTCCTCGGGCGTCGCCCCGCCGACTTCGGGGTGAGCTTCGGGCCGGACGTCGTCTCCGAACTTCGCTGAGGCTCACTCCTCGCGGTTCGCCGGTGCCGCGGGGCCCGTGGCCCAGCGCAGGGGGATGCCTTCGGGCAGCCGCACCACTTCGGGAAGGGTGGCGATGAACTCCGCACCTGGCCCCTCGCTCCCCGCTCGGTGGGGGTTGTAGAACTCCCAGACGATCTCGCCGGTGCTCGTGACCTCGAAGGCGCGACCGCCTTCGGATTCCGTGATCAGCGTATTGCCGTTCGGCAACCGTTCCGCGGCCCCGAGGTACTTCGAATAGAAGGGGTTCTCGGCGCTCCCGCGATACGACCAGACGACCTCGCCCGTCTTCGGGTGGAACTCCTCCACCACCGATTCCACTCCATCCATGTGGTTGGTGAAGAGCAACATGTTGCCGTTCGGGAGGAGCTTCGGGTCGTGCTGGCCCACGGGCGCCGTGCGCCGCGCCCACACCACCTTGCCGTTGCGCGGGCTCACCACGGCGACGACACCGAGGCGATTCATCGACACGAGCAGGTTGTCCCTGCGAAATGCCAGGTCGTGTTGCGAGCCGAAACCCGGGAGCACCGCGATCGTGTTGGTATGGAAGAGATCGCCGTTGGCGCTCGCGAGCTTCGGATCGATTACATCCGCGAAGCGGGTCCCCTCGAAGGCTTCGAGCAGGGACCATTCGTTTCGGAACCTTCCGCGGTGGTCGAGCACGGTGATGAAGTCTTCCAGGATCGGTCGCTCGCGATCGATGCGGGGCACCACGTGGGCCTTGCGGGTCAGGACGTAGATCTCGCCGTGCGGTTGGACCTCGAGGTCGTGGTGGGCATCGAGGTTGCTCTTCCACAGGAGCTTCGAGTTCTTGTCGAGCTTGATCAGCCCCAGCCCTTCGTAGATGGCCAGCAGGTCGCCATTCGGATAGGCGACGACGCGGCGCCACCAGGCCGCGTTCTCGTTCGGCGTCTCGAGAGGGCGGAAGGCGTCTTCGTAGGCGAAGCGCCAGCGGTGGACGACGCCGCCCTGCATGTCCATCAACACGGCCTCGGGAGCGTGCCCCGAGCTGTAGAGGTTGTAGCCCGGGAAGGCGCGCGCAGGGTCGTGAATCGTGACGCCGCTCTGCAACTCTTCGCGAGAGCCGCGCAGGTAACCGATGGCTTTCAGCTGCTCGATCAGGTCATCGGCGGTCTCGACTTCATCGGCTGCAGGCTCGACATCGGCGGCCGTATCGGTCGCGACGGGGGCGTCGTCGCGATCGCCGCAGCCCGCGAAGCCGAACGCGAGCAATGCGAGCAGGCACGCAAGTCGTGTGCCGCTCGTCGAGAATCCATCGCTGCGCCCGTGCAATCCAACCCCCGCGTTCTCGGCGTCGGCGCGGAAGGTACACTCGCGCCCGAGGAGAATCACACCGTTGGGATCCGAAGTCGAAGCGGAAGTCGAAGAAGGGCGAGAACCGACCGTCGAGCGCGACGCGCGCGGCCACGTGCGAATCGAATGGGCCGCGCACCCCGATGCGCACGTCTATCGCGGTAGCGATCCCCATCACATCGAGCGCGACGAACCCGTCGCGCGCCTCGAGGGTGGCGTCGCCCACGTGGAGGCCTCTCGCGATCCTTCCCGCCACTTCTACGAGCTGGTCCCCGCCGATGGCGCGCCCGGATGCGTGGTGGGGGAGCGGTTGCTGCCCTTCGAAGGGGCGAACAACTTTCGCGATCTCGGCGGTTATCCCACGCGGGATGGGGGCCGCGTGCGCTGGGGACACCTGTTTCGCTCGGATCACCTCGCCGAGCTCTCTGCTGATGATCTCAGCTACATGGGCGGTCTCGGCATCCGACTTGTCGTCGACTTCCGCAGCGAAGAGGAAACGAGCGAGTATCCGAACCGCCTCCCGAGCAGCGCGCCCCCGAAGCAGATCAACCCCGCGATCCACGGCACTGCCGTCATGCCGGGAGAGATCCGCAACGCAATCATGAGCGGCAACCCCGAAGGTCTCGACTTCCGCACGCTGCTGATCGATGGCAATCGGACGATGGCACTCCGCGCCCGCGAACAATTCGGCGCCTTGTTCGAACACCTCGAGCACGACGATCACGTGCCGCTGCTCTTCCACTGCACGGCGGGCAAAGATCGCACCGGGCTCGCAGCGGCCCTCATCCTGATCGCCCTTGGCGTCTCGGAGGAGGTGGCGATGAAGGACTATCTCCTCACCGCCACCTATACCCACGATTGGGTCGAGCGCATGCTGGTGTCGACGCGGGTGAGGCAGGGGTTCGATATCGACCTCGACGAGGTTCGCCCCATGATGAGCGTGCGCCGGGAGTTCCTGCAGAGCGCCTTCGACGGCATACGCGACGAGTTCGGCGGCTTCGATCGCTACTTCGACGAAGCCCTCGGCATGACGCCTTCGCGTCGCGAAGCCCTACGCGCTCGACTTGTCGCTCGCTCGTAGCACCGCGGGGCCGAGTCGCGCGCGCATCTGGGCCTCGAAGTCGCGAATGCCCGGGCCGCAGTGCAGCGCCTTCAACTCTTCGAGTTTCGCGTAGCCGCCTTCGGCTTCGCGATCCCACTCGTTGGCGAATGCCCCGGACTCGATCTCTTCGGTTATGGCCTTCATGATCGGTCCGAAGTCGAGGGCGTCGTAGCGACCTCGGCGTGAGAGCTGTCCGTACTGTGAAGTCGGCGAGTGGTATTCCATCTGCGAGGCGAAGCCCTCTTCGCGCAGCAGGCGGTAGTTGCGCTCCACTTCTCCCGAGAGCACGAGTTCGGTCATGATCGCGTCCATCGGGATGCCGTGCTGGAGCATGGTCTGGACGAAGGCGCTGTTCACCAGGGTGAGCGCCGGCGAGAGCACCTGCTCGACGGCGAGGTCGAGCACGGCTTCCTGTTTCGGTGTGAGGGCGAGGGCGCCCTGGCGCAGTGCGCCGATGGCCTGGGCCACGGCCAGCGTGCGTTCGAGGGCCTGCTCGGTCGCGTCGATCTGCACGCCGATGGCGCTGATGAAGCCGACGCCCTCTTCGTAGCAGCGTCGCACCTCGGGGCCGAGCATGCGCGGTGCGATCATGCCGAGATCGCCTGGCGGGGCGAAGCGATCGAAGGCCGGGGCGTAGCCGCTCGCCACGATGGTGAGACCCGTCGGCTTGCGAGCGAGGGGGAGCTTCGGGATCGCGTCGTCGGGCACGAGGACGCAGACGATGTCGGCCTCGCTCGCGGCGGCGAGATCGAGGGTTTCGAAGCCATCCTCGTGCGCCTCTTCCCGCGAAGCGTCGGCACGAACGCATACGCGTGGAGCGAGCCCCGAGTCGCGCAGGTTGAGCGCCCACGAGCGTCCCTGGTTTCCGTAACCCACGACCGCGATCGAAGCGCCTTCGAGCAGGGCGGGGTTGGCGTCGGCTTCGTAGTAGTGATCGGGCATGAGGGTCCTCGTGTGCATCCTTGCGGTGTGGGGCGCGAGATTGTCGAGCAATTGACACGTGGGGTCAAAGCGGTTGAACTCGAAAGCCATGCAGGCAGAAGGCGCAGGGTCTCCCTCGTGAAGCGCCGCAGCTTCGTCAAGGGCGCAGCGGCCGCGGCCCTCTCGCCGCTCGCGGCGGCGTGCGGCCCCGCCGCGAATCCACCACCCGACGACGGCTTCGAGGTGGGTGATGTCGTTCATCTGATTCCGACGGCCAACCACGAACGTATTCGCATCAAGGTTTCGTTCCGCCGCGCCCTCGACGGCGCGCCCAGGTTGATGGTTGGCGATCTTCGAATCGAAGGAACGTCGACCGATCCATCGCGGCAGTTCTTCACCTTCGACGTCAGCGGGCTCGAGCCGGATACCCGCTACAAGCTCGAGCTTCGGGACGCGGTGGGTGGAAGGCTCTGCGGGGATTGGCCGCTCTCTACCCTTCCCGCGCCAACGGCCCGCCCCGAGAGGCTGCGTCTGCTTCTCTTTACCTGCGCGGGCGGTCCGGACGATCTCTACAACTACGGGTTCTTCAACGCCTATCTCCCGATCGCCCATCGACAACGCCTGTTCGCGCGGGCTCTGTCGTTCTCGCCCGATGCCGCAGTGGCGAACGGTGATCACGTCTACTGGGACATGAAGAGTCGCTTCGGCTGGGCGATGGGAGAGTCGTGGCCGGCGTGGTTCGCCGCGGGTTGGTTCGAGCGCGAGCGACCACTCAGCGATCCGCACAACCGAGGTGTGCTGAAGCGCGCATTCGGGCCGCAGATCGCCGATCTCTACGGCGTGCACTTTCGCTCGACGCCGATGTTCTTCCTGCAGGACGATCACGACTACGGCGAGAACGACGAGGCCAGCGACGAGCTGCGAACCTTTCCCGCCGACCGCTTCATGCTCGACCTCGCGCGGACCACCCAGGCCCTCTACTACCCGGAGCTGCTCGGCGGAGAGGGCCTGCCCGCCGAGTACGTGCGCGCCGATGGCACGAGCGAGAGCTTCGGCGCGTTTCGCTACGGCGATCTCTTCGAGGCGCTGCTCTACGACTGTCGTCGCGAGTTGGTGAACAGCCTCGAATCGAACGCGCCCAAATCCGTGTCGAGCTTCGTTTCACCGGCCATCGAGCATTGGTTGAACGAGCGAACGGCGCGATCTCCCGCACTGCACCTGGCGCACATGCCGTCTACGCCGGTGCTATGGACCGCGGGGAAGTGGGGCGAGTGGTATCCCGACTTCCGCGACGAAAGCGGCGTGTTGCGTGCCGAGGTGGAGAAGCCGTGGTGGCCCGACGGTTGGGCGAAGCAACACGACCGCCTGCTCCTTTCCCTCACCGCACGGACCGACCGCACGCCGCTCGTACTGAGCGGCGATCTCCACGCGACCGCGATCGGTCGCATCGTGGCAAACCGCGGGAAATCTCTCGAACGAAACCCGGTGACGAGCGTGCTCACCGGGGCAATCGGCACGGGGGCCCTGGGTTGGCCCTCGCAATTCCGCGGCACTCCTCCCCTTCCTTCCGGCGTGCTCGAAACCGAAGTCGAGGTCGAACCGATCGAAGAGAACGGCTTCACCCTCGCCGACTTCACCCGCGACGCCGTCCGCTTCTCGTTCTTCCGCTGGACCCCCGAGCAGGGCGAGGAGGCTATCGAGCGCCTCGAACCCTTCCGCGAGGTCGAGATCCCGCGTCCAATCTCATGAAGCACACCGCCGCATGGATGTTTCATTCGCCTCGGACACGCTTCCACTGGGCAGCGAGTCCAAGTTCGCTCACCCACGATTCGATGTAGTCGAGATCGAGATCGGTACCTCGAAGCTCGAGGATTCCCGAGACGTCACGGAGTTGTCGCTCGGACTCCCCCGCACGGGCCCACTCGAGCTTGGCGATCACCGTGTCCTCGGCCGTCGCGATGTAGACGTCGGTGTCGTCGATCGAAGCGCGCGTACGCCGATCGAATTCCGATTGGCTGAAAGGCCTGCTCTTGCGGATGATCAGGTCCGCCTTCCATCCCGACTCGAGTAGAATGACGTTGAACTGGCCTTCGCGGCGGAGAGCATCGATCGCAGCTTCCCGACTGACGTAGTAGACCGCCGGGTCGAGCGAACGGACCAGCTCTTCGAGCGAGCGCCCGGTGGGCGCAATTACGAGATCGATGTCGTTGGTTGTGCGCGGGTCTCCGTGGTACGAGCTCGCGAACGAGCCCGCGAGCATATGCGGGATACCGCAGCGATCGAGTTCACCGATGATCTGGGCGAGGGGGTTACTCGACACGGCCGTCGGGGTAGGCGGCGTTGAACAACTCGTCGCCCAGGATCCTGCGACGCACGTCCGCGACGGCTTCCGCCCGGGTCGCATTGGGGTGGCGATCGAGCCAGCCCTGGATCGCGATCTCTCGCGCTCGTTCGGACATGTCGACGACTTGCGCGATTCGCCCGGCGCCGCCGAGCGACCTCAACGCATCGAGCTGCGCCTTGCGGGCATCCTGAGACGTGTCGCGGGAATGCATACCCACAGAATACCTCGCATTCGTCGTCACTGGAGCGCCTGTGATCCCCAGGTGTTGCGCAGACGGCATCACTTCCTTATCTCCCGCTTCGAACACGAACCCGCGCGAAGGTGATTCAGGATGGCCACGATTTTCGACAAGATCCTCTCCGGCGAGATTCCGTCCCACAAGGTCTACGAAGACGATCTCGTCTACAGCTTCCTCGATATCAACCCGCTCTCGCGAGGGCATACGCTCGTGATTCCGCGCGAAGCGAAGGCGCGGGTGCACGAACTCAGCGACGAGAGCTGCGCGGCGATCGGCCGTGCGCTGCCTCGCATCTGTCGCGCCGTCCTGAAGGCCACCGGCGCCGAGGACTACAACATCCTCCAGAACAACGGGGCGCCCGCCCACCAGGCGGTCTTCCACGTGCACTTCCACATCATTCCGAAGTTCAACGATGCGGGGCTCGGGGTGGGTTGGAAGCCGGGGAGCCTGCAGGCGCAGGATGCCGAGGCATTGCTCGCCGCGATGCACGAGCATCTCTCGAGCGAAGGTTAGGCCTTCGGGTCGATCAACACCTTGAGCACACCCTTCTGACGCGCGCGATCCAGGGCTTCGACGCCGCGCGATAGAGGGAAGCGCTCGGCGATCAGCGGTGCGACATCGACGCTCGAGTTCGCGAGGGCTTCGAGGGCGGGCCCGAAGGGCCCGCAGCGCGAACCCACGACCGTGATCTCGTGGATGACCAGCGGTGCGAGATCCACGGAGGGGGCATCGGCGACGGTGCTCTTCAGCACGAGGGTTCCGCGCGGGCGGGTTGCCGCGATGGCTCGCGCGAACCCGTCTGCGCTCCCCGTGGCTTCGACGACGATGTCCGCCTGGAAGGGCGCCGCTTCGAAATCATCGGCTGTCACGGTCCGCACGCCTCGCGCTTCGAGGAGCGCCAGCTTCTCGCGATGCCGCCCGACGGCATGCACGCTGGCGCCCGTCGTGGCGAGGACCTGAGCGATCAATAGTCCCAGTCGACCATCACCGAAGACGAGGCAGTGATCGCACGCGCCGACATCGACCTGTTCGAGGATCTCGAAGGCGGCGGCTAGAGGTTCGGCGAACACCGCGGCTTCGTCCAGGACCTCGTCCGGTACCCGATGCAGATTCGCGATCGGAAGCACCACGCGTTCCGCAAACACTCCGTCGCGATCCTGGATGCCGAGCACGCTGCGGTTCGGGCAGTGCCGCGGGTTTCCCTCGGCGCAGACCTCGCACGCACCACATGCGGCGTTGATCTCCCCCACCACCCGCGAGCCGACCCACTCTTCCGGTCCCCACTCTACCCGCCCCACGAACTCGTGCCCGAGCACGCCGCGGTAGTCCATGTAGCCGCGCGTGATCTCGAGATCGGTCGCGCACACCCCCGCCAGAGAGACCTCGACGATCGCCTCATCGGAGGCCGTTGCCACCGGCTCAGGGTGCTCGCACACCTTCGCCTCGTGTCCATCCCACACGAGTGCCTTCACGCGCTACCTCCGAAGCTCGTGATCAGTGTCGCAGACTTCGGAGCTTGAGCATGGCCGGAAGGATCACGAGGTTCGTGAACACCGTGAGCACCATGCCGCCGGCCAGCAGGATGCCCAGGCTCGAAAGCCCGCGGTGTCCCGAAAAGGAGAGGGTGCCGAAGCTGATCGTCGTGGTCAGCGCGCTGAAGAAGACCGCACGCGCCGTCGTGGTCCCCATCAGCTCGTCGGCCGCGCTCTTCAGGTTCTCCGCGCGGTGCACGAGGTGGATGCCGCTGTCGACACCGATCCCGAGGAGCAGCGGGATCACGACCACGTTGGCGAACTGAAAGGGAAGGTCGAGGATCGCCATCATGGCGCAGATCATCAGCGAGCTGAGCAGCAGCGGCGCAGTCGCGAGCATCACCGGGGCCGGGCGTCGCCACAGGATCCACAGCAGCGTCCAGATCACGACGATCGACGAGAGCAGCGCCTGGCGGAACGAGTCGCGAATCGCTTCGGCGAAGCCGACGAGGTTCACCGCGACCCCCGCCACGTGGGGATCCACCGACTGCGCGGCCTTCACGAAGCGTTCGAACGACTCTTCGGTCTGCATCGTCTCCGTCGGGAAGACCTGGATGCGTGCCTGGCCGTCGGCGGTCAACATGCGACTCACCAGGCCCTTGGGAAGATCGCGCTGGCTCACGCCCTCGGTCGCAAGCGAGGCATATAACCGATCGATCTGATCGGGCAGGTTGCTGAGCAGGATCTCTTCGAGGCTCTCGAGGGCGTCGTGGGGCGTTTCGTCTTGTTCGACGCGCGCGAGGAAGAGTTCGAGCTCGGCGTCGAGTTCACGCATGGCGACGGTCAACGGCGAATCGGGCTGGTCGTGGGCGGTCATCAAGAACTCGTGCAGCTTGCGCACGGCCTCGACCTGCTTTTCGATCGGCACTTCCTTGTCGGCGGCGTCCTCGCTGCCCGGGGTCTCGAGCAGGAAGCGGATGTCGGCCAGGATCTCGAGCTTCTCTTCCTGATCCTTCGGGATGTAGTCGGCGAGGGTGAGGGTCTGGTTCACCTCGGGAAGCGCTTCGAAGGCCTGCGAGCGCGCCTCGGCGGCTTCGAGATCCTTGGCGACCGAGTTGATGAACCAGGGCGACGCCGTACCCGCCTCGGCGAGGAGATCGTCGAAGGCCTGCACCGAGGTCGTCGCGGGGTTGCGCATGTTGATCACGTTCGGGTCGAAGCGCAGATAGGGAAACGCAAGCAGCGAAACGGCACCCAGCGCGAACCCGGCCCCGGTCACCTTGCCCGGAACGCGTTCCAGCGGCCGCCACCAGTGGTGCTTGAAGACATACCAGACGTTCTGGATCGAATCGCGGTTCACGTGCAGGCCGTTGGTCAGAAGCGCCGGAAAGAGCGTCAGCGTCTGGAAGAGGATGATGAACATCCCCGCCCCGGCGATCAGCCCGAGTTCGGCCACGCCGAGGTACTTCGTCGGGACGAAGACGAAGAAGCCGATCGCCGTGGTGACGGCACAGATCAGGAGCGAGCTCCCGACGCTATTCGCCGAACCCCGCATCGCCTCTTCGTGGGTCATGCCCTGCTGCAGCAGGTCGCCGTATCGCATGCCCAGGTGGATGCCGAAGTCGACGCCCAGGCCGATGAAGAGCACGGCGAAGGCCATCGAGACGATGTTGAGGTGTCCGATCGCCGCCGCCGCGAACGCCCCCGTCCAGATCAGGCCGGTGAGCAGGGCGATCACGCACACCAACATCAGCTTGAAGGAGTGGAACGCGTAGTAGAGGACGATGCAGACGACGAAGAAGCAGACGACGCCGCCCATGCCGATTTCCCAGACGATGCCGATCATCTCTTCGTAGTTGAGTGCCGGGTTGCCGGTGATGCGGAGCGTGACGCCCGTCTCTTCGGTGAAACCCAGCTCCTCGGCGATGTCGTGGATCTCCGCCATGGGCTTTCTGGCCGAGAACACGTTCCTGAAGTCGAGCACCGGATGGACGACCAGCACCCTGCGCGTGACGGATTGAATCGCCGAGCCGTCGAGCAGCATCTCTTCCCACGAGATCGCGACGGGAAACTCGGTGAACACGGCGAGGGTCGCGCTGCCGAAACGCTCGAGGACCGAAGGCCAGGTATCGACCCCGATGCCTTCATCCTGCGCGGCCTCCAGCCCCTGGGTGATCAATTCAGTGACACTGGCCAGGCTCGGATCGGCTTCCAGGGAGGCGATCAACGGCTGCACCTCGGCCATCTGGTCCGCGAACTCGTCGAGTTGATCGGGGCTTTGATAGAGCAGGCCGTTCTTCTCGAAGAAGCTGCCGCCCCCCGGCATGTAGACATCGACGAAGGCTTCGGGGCGGCGCCTCATCTGGTGTCCGATCTTGACTGCCGCGGAGCGAGCGAGTTCGGGGGTCTCGGCATCGATCACGATGAAGAGGGCGTTGTCGAGGTTCGGAAAGAGCGCCGCGAAGCGATCGTGATTCTGGCGCGCGGGCAGGTCTTTCGAAATCAGACCGAGGGCGTCGGAATTGATGAGGAGGTTCTGCACCGCGTAGGCGAAGAGCGCGACGGTGAGCACCGCGATGAAGGCCGCGAAGAGCTTCGCGTGCCGCATCACCAGGGACACCCAGGCCGTGGTCTTCTCGGCCAGGTACGCCTCGATGCGATCCTGGGTGCTCATCGTTTCACGGGGTGGTGTGGAGTGGATGTCGCTCACGCGGGGTCTCGGGGTGCCGCGCGGAGGGTGCGGCCGGGTTCGCGGGCGGGCATGGCATAGCAAACCGGCTCCTTGGCAGGGTTCGGTTTGCCAGACCCGCTATCTGGGCATGTCCAAGGCGAGCAATCGGGGTCTGGTGTTCGCGGGGGTGGCGGGTGTGGGAGACATGAGAGGCCGTTGGACGATACGCGCGTGTGGAAAATGCGATGTCCCTCGCGAAACAGTGCGTGTGGGCTGCGCCGTTGCGTAGCGAGCGCGGTGGGGTCCGGCGTCGCGGGGCAGCGCGCCAAGGGCCCGCTCGCGAGTGGGCCTGCCGGTGCGCGGAGGCCGCCTGCGGCCCCGGGGGGTGACGAAAAAACCCTGCTTGGTTGGCTACTTGGCGCTGTGGCAGACTCGGCGGCCCGATGACGGAACCCGTTCGCGCAGCGTGTCTGGTGTGTGGCGATCCGGCGCCGCGCGTGCGTTATCGCATCACGCGGTTCCGGGTGCTGCAGTGCACCGCCTGCGATCAGGTCTTCCTCGATCCGCTCCCGAGCGAACTCGAGATCCAGGAACTCTTCGCCGAGTTGTACGCGACCGGTGGCGGCTCGGTTCCTGAACTCAAGAGCTACTACGGCTTCTGCTTCGACGACGAACCCAGCAACCCCCTCGTGCAGCTCTACGAACACTGGCTGGATCGCATCGAAGAGGTGCACCCTCGTGGAAGCATCCTCGACGTCGGCAGCGGCACGGGTCTCTTTCTCACCTGTGCGCGCCGTCGCGGTTGGGAGGTCTTCGGTATCGACGACAGCCGGGCCGCCATCGACTTCGCCCGCGACCGCTTCGATCTCGATCTCTGGGTCGGTGATTTCGCCGACTTCAAATCGCGCGGTATGCGCTTCGATGTGATCACGGGTTGGGACATCATCGAACACTCGCGCACGCCGGTCGCGCTGCTCGAAACGATGCGCGAATGCCTCGCGCCAGGTGGCAGCATCGTGCTCTCGACGCCCGATCAACACAGCATCCTCGACGTGATCGCCGGCGCCTTCTATCGGCTGAGCGGCGGACGCATGACGGCGGCCCTCGAGAAGTTCTACATCGAACAGCACTTCCTCTATTTCACGCAGATTACCCTGGCGCAGGCCTTCGAACGTGCGGGCTTGAAGACCACGGTGATGGAAGCCGAGGTGACGGATCTTCGTCGCCTGACGCTGAATCCCGTGATGCGCGGCATCCTGTATGGGATGTTCTTCGTTTCGCGCCTCACCGGGCTCGAGAACCGCATCTTCGCCATGGCCGGGCGCGATGGCTGACCGCGGGCGCCGCGCCCTCGTCATCCTTCCGACCTACGACGAGCGCGACAACGTGCTGCCGCTCTCGCGCGACATCCTGGCCGCTTCCCCGGACCTCGAGATCCTCGTGGTCGACGACGCGAGCCCCGACGGCACGGGCGCCGTCGTCGCCGAGGCCGCGAAGAGCGAGCCGCGTCTTCATCTATTGGAGCGCGAGGGAAAGCTCGGCCTCGGCATGGCCTACCTCGCGGGCTTTCGCTACGGGCTCGACAATGGCTTCGATCTCCTCTTCACGATGGACGCCGACCGCAGCCACAACCCGCGCTATCTGCCTGCGATGCTCGAGCAACTCGAAACCCGCGACATGGTGATCGGCTCACGCTACGTACCGGGGGGCGGCATCGAGAACTGGCCCGTCCATCGCCAACTGCTCTCGAGCTTCGCGAACTTCTACGCACGGACCCTGCTCCGCCTGTCGGTGCGCGACTGCACCTCGGGCTATCGCGGTTATCGGCGCGAGGTGCTCGAAACCGTCGACGCCTTCGCGGTGAAGTCCTCCGGCTACTCCTTCCTCTACGAAATGGTCTTCCGCGTCCACCGCGCGGGCTACACCGTCGGCGAGGTTCCGATCGTCTTCGAGCAACGCGTCGCCGGCCAGAGCAAGATCAACTCATCCGAAATCTACGTCGCCGCGTTCCGGGTGCTGATGACGGCGCTCGCGCCGCCCAGGGTGGGGCGGAAGGGTGGGTAGCTCGCCAACTGGATCCGAATCCAGTCGGGAGTGGCCGAAGTTGCATATCGAATGGGCGTACCGGTCAGTCTGTCCGCCGTGACCGGTGAGCCGGATTCGGGAGTCAGCCGATTTTCGCTACCATCTGGAGTTGATATGCGGGTCTTCAAGCGAATTCATTTGGTCCAGATCCTGCTCGTGGCGTTGGCGCTCATCAGCTGCGGCAAGAGCAACAGCGGGAGTGACGACGAGCCGCACTTTCTCCCCGACCACCCCGTTTCGGACGCTTGTCTGAGCATGTGTGACCGTCTCAATCTATGTCCCGCCGTGATCATTCCGGATTGCGAAGACTTCTGTGGTCTCGTCTATGGGGAAACGATCGGCTTGGATGCCGCATGTGACGCCGCATTGATGACTCAATTCAACTGTCGCGAGGCCGCGACCTGTGTCGATATCGAGGCCGGCACGGCCTGCGACCCCGAGATCAATGCTGCGTTCGCGGCCTGTAGGGACGTGTGAGCCAGCTGCGCTCTGATTCGCGGAGCAAGTCTTATGCACCCGTTCTCGACTTCCGACCTCGAAGCCAGACCGTGAGAAGCGCAAGCGCCGTGTATTGCACGGTCACGTCCGGCTCCGGTAGCGGGATGAATCCATCGCAGTCCACCGCGGTGATGTCCTCGAGCAGAGCTTCGGCGCTGGCCGCCGTGGCGATCTGGTCGAGGGTGTCGAAGGCGGCCGGCCCTTCTACCACGCGTTGGGCGAGCTGAGCGTTCTGGGTCGTGATGAAGCCGTGCGCCGAGTGATGGAACAGACTCAGGTCTTCCACCGCGCCCATCAGGACATCTGACACGACGACGGCATCGTCATACACCACTCCTGGAGACGAGACGAAGCTCGGTGTCGCCGTCTGTTCAGCGAGGTCGACCACGAGGCGGAAACCGGTCCTGCTCTGCTCCGCCAGTTTCACGAAGTCGACGACATCCACGTTGTCGCCCGTCGTGTGGTAGCAGCTGGTCGTGCCGTCCGAGAAGAACACGCTGGGGACGTCGCGGTAGTAGAATTGCGTGTGGTCGCTGCGGTCCTGGCCAAAGATCATCGAGAGCTGACGCGTATCGAGCCCCTGCGTGGCGATTGCGTCATCGACGGCCTCCTCGAGCACGGCCCCGCCCGATTCCGCACCGATGGCGAAGCTCATATCGTGAACACTGGGCAGGAGATTCGCGCCCTGGATGTCGTAGTTCACGTACGCCCTGACGAGATGCAGCACCGGGGCGGCCCAATTCGCGAAGTGTTGCGATCCCTGAAAACCGAATTCCTCGGCATCCCAGAATGCAAACACCACCGAACGCCTGGGGGGGTGCGGGAGGCTGTCGATCGCCTTCGCGATCGCGAGGACGATTGCGACACCCGCTGCATTGTCAGTCGCACCGAGACGTCCGTTCCCGAAATGGTCGTAGTGCGCGCCGACGATGATGGACTCGCCGGGAAGCTCGCGGCCCTGGATGATGCCCGCGATGTTCGCCTTGCTGCCGCTGTCGAAGATCTGCTTGTAGGCGTCGTCGCCGGTGCCTGGGAAGGCCCCGC
Source organism: Myxococcota bacterium (assembly GCA_028278345.1). GTDB lineage: Bacteria > Myxococcota_A > UBA9160 > UBA9160 > UBA4427 > DUBZ01. The sequence continues at coordinate 66,742 of JANQEL010000048.1, read as the reverse complement.
CCGCGACCGGCGAGAGCTCGCTGATCAGGTAGTCCTGCGCGAGGAGCGAACCTGGAGTGCCCGGTTCCCGCCCATCGAGGGAGGGATCCGCGAGATAGGTGGTCGCGGCCTGCATCTCGGAGGCCGTGACTTCGGCAGCCTGGAGCTCGGCTTCGGTGTAGGCGCCCGCGGTTGTCGCGAGCAACAGCGAAGTGAACAGAGAGAGTGCAATGAAGGTGGGACGAGAACGACCTGCTGCTTCCGGGCCTAACATCTTTCGAGTGTATCCCACTGGAAAGGAGCGCGATCGCGCGAGGATAAGCTCAACGGTCGCGTCTAGCGAGCGCGTGCCACGTCTCCCCACCTCCCTGGATGCGACGGCGGAGTGTGAACTCCGTCCTCAGGTAGCGATCGAGTTCGGGGAACATCGTCGCGAAGGGTGGGAACTCGGGATACATCGTCGGGTTGTAGACGACGCAGCGGGTTCCCCGGCTCTCCATCGCGTTCACGATCGCCTGGCCATCGACGTTGCCCGGGATGGTGAGGTCGTACTTGTGCACGTTCGGGCGTTGGGTGAGGAAGTAGACGACGGGCATGGTGGGGGCGACGAAGATGGCTTCGCCCGGATCCGCGCAGCTGTCGATGAAGGCCACGGCTTCGCGGTAGATCCGGGCCTGGCCGGGGGTCACCTTGAGGCGTGCGTGTTCGAGGCCGAGGGGTTCGGGGAACCAGCGCGCGATCGAAGCGGATCCCACGCCAACGAAGACGATCGCCACGAGTGCGACCACAGCCGTTGCTCCACGAAGCCCGAGGGACGCACCGCGTTGCAGGTTCGAAAGCGCGCGATCCACGCGCGATAGACAGAACGCCAGCGCGAGCAGCACCGGTGCCAGCACGAAGACGAGATGCGAGAAGATCGCCGAGGGGAAGATCCCGAGGAAGAAGAGCAGGGCGAACACGACGACCAGACGTGCGTTGCGATCGCTTCCCGCGTCCGACCGCCCCGTTCCCGTGAGCCAGATCGCCGGCGCGGCGATCAGGGTCAACAGCGAAAGCCCGTAGGCGAGGCGCATGCCTACACTCGCCAGCCCCGGGTTCGCCGTCAGGCCGAGCACGCTCTCCCCACGCAGCATCGCGTTGAAGATGTAGGGCGGGCTGTAGAGGAAGACGAACCGGCCGTCGTCGAGGGGGTGGGCGCCAAAGATCGGCGGGATCGGGTTGTTGAACGATTCGAACTGATCACCGCCGAGCTGGATCACGGTCGAAAAGAGGAAGTCACTGTAGGTTCCCGTCGCGACGAAGTAGAGCAGGAAGGCCGCGGTCACCGCGAGGCCAGCTCCCGCGATCGGAACCAGAAACGAAAGCCATGGCTGATCCGCCAGTGCGGAATCGCGTCGGCTTCCGAATACCGTGATCGCCGCCGCCGCGAAGGCCAGCGCCCCGAAGTTCTGCTTGGCGAAGACGCCGAGTGCCAGCGTTGCACCGAGCGCGACCGCCACGCCGCGCTTCCCGTCTTCGAGCAGCTTTAGCGAGAGCACGAGGGAGATCATCCCGAGCAGCAGCGCGAGTGATGAGTAGTTGAACATCGAGAGCACGGGGAAGCTCATCACGACCACGGCCAGATAGAGCACAGGGGCGAGAGCGGCCCACGCGGCCGACATCACTCTCAGGCCGGCCACCCACAGGCACGCACACACCCCGCCGTTCACGAGCACCTGCGCGATGCGCGCCACGATCAGGTCTTCGCCGAACAAGGCGAACAAGAGGGCGGTGAGCTGGTAGTACGCGGGGAAGATCCCCGTGTGGAGGTCGCGATACAGCGCGAGGCCATCGCCGAGCCCCATCGCGACGAAGGCGAGGTGGCCTTCGTCCATCGGCACGATGGAGCGATCGAAGGTGGGGAGCTGTGCCAGGGCGGCCACGAGGAAGACGACGAACGCGGCTCTCGATTCGTTGGCAGTCAGTGCCTGCATTCGTGGGTGGCGCTCCCGACTCGTTGCGGCGAGAGCTTAGCCGCATGCGCGGGGCTTGGTCGCGCTCTCGGTGATCCCGTACGTTTGTCGCCATGATGGGATCGGGCGAACCGAGCACAGATCGAAGATTCGGGCTCATGCTCGTGATGACGCTGCTGGGGATCGGCATCGGCTATGCCGCAGCCGTTGTGTTCGATTCGCCATCTGGAACACGCGAGACGCCGGCAACCACCGATGCCGTACCCGGCGAACCCGAGCGGCGGAACCTCGATCGGGAAATCGCGCTCCTGCGCAGCGAACTCGAAGAAGAGCGCAGCGCTCGGCTCGAACTCGAATCGGAGTTGGATCGCATGCGCACCCGGCTGGCTCGTGCATTCGAACCCGATGCCGCTGAACCCGATCCCGTGCCTGCGCCACCGCCCGCGGCGCCCCAGCCAGCGCAGCGCGCGCCGGTCGGTCCGAATCAGAGGCCGTGGTTCGATCGCGGTGCCCTCGAAGCCGCTGGCCTTTCGAGTTCGGAGATCAGCGAAGTCGAAGAGCGCTTCGAGCGCTTCGAGATGGAGAAGCTCTACCGGATGGACGAAGCGAAGCGCGAGGGCACCTTTCGCAGCGGCCCCTACAACCGCGCCGTCCAGGAGTTGACGCAGGAACTTCGCGACGACCTCGGCCCTGCCGGCTACGACGCCTACCTCTACGCCACCGGCCGGGAAAACCGGGTGCTCATCAAACAGGTGCTCAGCGACTCACCCGCAGCAGACGCCGGCGTCGAAGACGGCGACATCGTGATCCGCTACGCGGGCGAGCGCATGTTCCACCACGGCGAGTTCCAGGCGGCCACCGCCGCGGGCACTCGCGGCGAAACCGTCGAACTCGAAGTCGTACGCGATGGCGTGACCCATCGCCTGAGCGTGGCGCGCGGCCCGCTGGGCGTGCGCATCAGCCGCGTGCGCGCACCGCCTCTCGCTCGTCGCTAGGCGGAAGCGTTCTTGCGACAGATCGCCAACAGGTCGATGTCCGCGGGGTCCGCGGGCCCGATCGGAAAGTCCTGCAGCGTCGCTTCCGGCATGCCCGTGTCGCTCGACTGGATACCGCGGCGCACCAGCAGGGCCCCCTTCGCGAAGAGCCACGTGATCCACGAAGCCGGCAGCAGATTGCGCAACCCGAGCGGATCGATCTTCATGATCTTCTCGATGCGTTCGAGGCGCTGATCAAAGTAGGGCTTCACGTTGGCCGAGACCCCGACCCCCTGCATCACCACCTCGTCGAAGTAGGGCGCGAGGCACTCTCGAAGCTCTTCGGCCTCGTACTCGTGTACGTGGAAGGGGTTGATCTTGTCCGAGGTGAGCAGGTTGGGGGTGGTGATGATCGCCGTGCCACCGGGTGCGAGCAGACGCGAGATCGATTCGAGGTAGATGCTCGGATCTTCGAGGTGCTCGATCACCTGGAAGCTCACGATCAGGTGGAACGAACCCCTGGCCAGGGGATTGCCGCGCAGATCCGCGCGCACCCAATCGATGTTGTTGCGCTCGTTCTTGGCATCGGGGGGAATGCGATCGAGGCCGACGATGCGGGGCAGGGCATCGGCGAGCTCCGCCGTGCCGTAGCCCGACCCACAACCGAGATCGAGCACGCGCCCCCCTTGCGCGTAGTCGAGGGCATACACATAGGGTGCACGATGGCGCGCGAGGTCGACGCCGAAGAGCGAACTCCCCGCGTGCAGGCGTTCCCCGGTGAACGTCACCTGACTCAAACCCTGTCCCCCATGTTCGCCGCTTCGACTTCGCGCGTGATCGCCAACGCCTCGCGACTGAACTCACCCGCGAAGGCGATCCCCATCAGCGCTCGCATGGTGATCATCGTCGCGGCGAGGGAGACGCTACAGGCCAGCAACTGTTCTTTCGCCCCGTAGGCGGCGAAGAATTCGACCATCGCGACCTGACTGGGCCCCAGCCCGGCCACCGCGGGAAGCATCGAGGCCAGCACCACGCCGGAGAAGTTCAACATCACCGCGGGGATCGGCGCGTTGATGTCGAAGGCCGTGAGGGCGCCATAACCCATGCTCATGAAGGCGATCACGAAGAGGCAGCGCAGGGCCGCGAGTTCCAGGAGATCGCGCACCGGCGCGGTACGCGCGCGTTCGAACAACTCGAGGTTGCGCACGGTGTCGAGGGGCCCCAGCGAGAACGGAGCGCGCAAGAGCGCGAGGCCGCCGGCGATCACGCCTATGATGGCGAGCCCCGCGCCGAACTGGAGTTCGATCGCGCTGGTCGAGACGAGGGTGGCCCCGATCACCACCATCGAGAGCACCATGGCGAGATCGAACATCATCACGAGCCCCACGACCCCGGCCGCGCGCTGGAGGGTCACCCCGGCCTGCCGCGAAACCAGAATGGTCAACGTCGCTGCGCCGAGGGCGTAGTGGACGATCGCGAGCAGGTAGCTCGCCGACTTCACCCGGGCCGCCGTCATCAGGGTGAAGTCGCTGCGCGTCGAATGCAGCAGCCTTCGCAGTGTGATGGCCTCGATCACGATGCTCACGACGCCGAAGCCAAGCATCGAGGGAATCAGGATCGATGCCGAACGCGGCGTGATGTACTGCGAGATCTGCGCGAAGTCGAGGGTGTTCACCAGATACGCGATGGCGGCGCACGTGAAGACCGCGGGAAGCACCCACTTCAAGAGCGGGTTGGCGGGGCGCTTCGTTTCGGGCTCGCTGCTCACGTGAGGATTCCCAGGGTGCGTTCGAGGGCGGCGCGCATCTCGTCGGCCGCCACATCCCAATCGAAGGTGCGCGACCAGGCCAGCGCCCGCTCACTCATTTCGGTCGAAAGCGTGTCGTCCTCCAGCAGCATCGCGATCTTTTCACGAAACCCGTCGACGTCGCGCAAGGGTACGAGATAACCCGTCTCGCCGTCGCGCACCGAATCGCGCAGGCCGTCGGCGTCGGTCGCCACCACGGGGGTGCCCAGCGCATTGCTCTCGATGATGGTGAGGCCCCATCCCTCCTTCTCCGAGGGGCAGACGCAGACGCGGGTCTCGGCGAGGATCCGGTCGCGCTCCTCGTCGCTCACGAAGCCGGTGAAGGTCGTGCGATCGTCGATGCCGAGCTCGCGGGCGAGGGCTTCGAGGGGTTCGCGCTCGACGCCTCGCCCGATCACATAGATCTCGAGTTCGGGGAAGCGCGAGGAGAGCGCCGCGCACGCGCGCAGCATCACGTCGACGTGCTTGTAGGCTTCGAGGCGCCCCACATAGGAGACTCGCATCGGTCGCAACTTCTTCGTATCGACCTCGATCGCGGGGCGATCGATGCCGCAGTGGCTCACCTCGATGCGCGATTCGGGGATGCCGCGATGGACGAGGTCGTTGCGACTGCTCTCGGAGATCGTGATGAACTCCGGCGCGCGATAGAGCGGCGGGATCAGCTGCTCCGATAGCCACACCGTTGCGGCCACCGGCCACGACACCTGCTGGAAGGCGACCTCACCGAAGAGGTGATGACAGATCGCCAGCACCGGCACGCGCGAATACACCGGGGAATAGAAAGGCACCTTGTTGAGGCACTCGACGACCACGTCGTACTCGCCCCGCCAGGTCGTGCGCAGGGTCTCGAAGGCCACGCGCGGGTAGTAGATGGGGATCGGCCCGAGATGCCAGACCCGCATGCCGTCGAGTTCGTGTTCGGGTTCGCAACCCGCGTAACTCGTGGCCGCGAGGGTCACTTCGTCGCCGCCCGCAGCCAACCTGCGAAAGATCTCGGCGACATGGATCTCCGCGCCGCCGGCCTTTGGGTGGAGCGGGTCGCGCTCGTTCAGCACCAGGATCTTCACGGCCCGTGCATTCCAGTGCCTGCTCGGTTCATTGCGAGGCTAGATTCGACCCAGGGCGTCGGCGATGCGCAGCCACCACACGATCCACAGCCCCTCGAAGGCGATGCCGAGGGAGAGCTTCGATTGCCCGCGCTCGCGATCGACGAAGAAGAAGGGCAGCTCCTTGATGCGCGCCCCGTACTTGTCGAAGCGGTAGTTCATCTCGATCTGGAACGCGTAGCCGTCGCTCTTGATGCGCTCGAAGCCGATACGTTCGAGCAGCTCGCGTCGCACACAGCGAAAGCCCCCCGTCGCGTCGGTCAGCGTCAGGCGCGTCACGAAGCGCGCATAGACATTGGCGGCCCAGCTGATCAGGATGCGTTCGATCGGCCAGTTCACCACCGTGATGCCCTGCACGTAGCGCGAGCCCGTCACGAGGTCGTGAGTTTCGATCTCGCGCAGCATCTCGGGGATGGTCGACGGAGGGTGCGAGAAATCGGCATCCATCTGGATCACGACGTCGGCGCCGAGGCGCAGCGCTTCGGCGAGCCCCGCACGGTAGGCGGCACCGAGCCCCGCCTTGCCCGGGCGGTGCAGCACGTGAACCCGCCCGGTCTCCTCCGCCAGTTGGTCGGCCACCTTGCCCGTGCCGTCGGGGGAGTTGTCGTCCACCACCAGCACCGAGATGCGCTCGTCCTGCGCCAGCACTTCCTTCACGATCAAGGGAAGGTTCTCGACCTCGTTGTAGGTCGGAATGATGACGATGACGCGCGACATGCACGGGGCTCCGGGCGCACGGGCATTCGGTGCCCGGCGCGAAAGGAATAGGGTAGTGCGCTATCGGCCTGATGCACGGAAACCCGCGTCATATCAAGGTGTTGCAACCGACCCGCACGCGATCTGCTCGCCCGAGGTGGCGCGTTGCGGGGCGAGTTCCGACTCCTGAAAGCGCCCTCTATTCCGCGCGCTGGAAGATCGTGCGACCACCCACGAGGGTGCGTTCCACTTCGATGTCGCGGATCGCGTTCGGTTCCACCTCGAGGGGATTCGCCGAGAGCACCACGAGGTCGGCGAGCTTGCCGGCTTCGAGGGAGCCGACAACGCCATCGCGTTCGATCTGCCACGCGGCGTCGATCGTCACCGCACGAAGCGCTGCGAGAGGTGAGATGCGCTCCGCCGGACCGATGATGTCCCCCGAAGTCGAGCGGCGATTCACCGCACTCCAGACCAGCAACATCGGTTCCATGGGAACCACGGGTGTGTCGAGATGGATGCTGAAACGCAGTCCCTTCGCGATCGAAGTCGCGGTCGGGCTCATGCGATAGGCGCGCTCGGGCCCCATGAAGATGTCGCGGTGGCGATCGCCCCAGTAGTAGGTGTGGGCGACGAAGTAGCTCGGCGTGAGGCCGACTTCGAGCATGCGATCGAGTTGGTCCTCGCGAGCCATCTGCGAGTGGATCACGATCGTTCGCGGATCGGGGCGGTGGTGCTCCTTCTGCGCTTGACCCAGGGCGTGGATGATGTCGTCGATTGCCGCGTCGCCGTTTCCGTGGATCGCCATGTGGAGATCCGCCGCATGGAGCTCCTTCACCAGGGCGGTGAGATCTTCGCGCTTCATGATCGGATAGCCGCGATAGCTCTCGTCGCCCTTGAAGGGGACGTGGTAGGGCTCGCTCAGGTAGCCCGTATACCCCTGGATCGATCCGTCCTGGACGATCTTGACCGCGCCCACGCGAAAGCGATCGGTCTCGTAGGACGCGGCGTCGAACTCGCCGCGCGCCCATTGTTTGCCGAGTTCGGCATCGGCCCACACTTCGAGGCGGATCGGTACGCGACCGAGCCACGAAGCGAACCAAAGCGCATCGATCATCGGCTTCGGCGTGAGGCCGCTCTGCGCCGTGGTGACGCCCACGGAGGCGTACTCCGCCGAGGCGTGATCGATCATCGCGATGCCCTGGCCGATCGAGAAGTCCATCGCCATCTGGCTCGCCATCGTCGCGGCGGTTTCCTCGAGTACGCCGTCGGGCGTGCCGTCGGCTTCGCGGCGGATCACGCCGCCTTCGGGGTTGGGTGTATCGCGGTCGAAGCCGAGCAGTTCGAGGGCCAGCGTGTTCGCCGCGGCGAGGTGACCCGAGACGTGCATCGCGATGACCGGATGCTCGGTCGACGCGCGATCGAGATCGTGACGCGTCGGGTGGCGCTTCTCATTCACCAGGGTGTCGTCGTACTGGAAACCGAAGATCATCTCGCCGGCCGGCGTTTCTTCGGCGCGCGCGCCAAGGGCTTCCACCTGCCCTTCGATCGAGGTGATGGTGCCCACCGGTGGACTCGCGAGGTTCACCCCCACGACGACGAATCCCGAACCGGGAAAGTGCCCGTGGGCATCGATGACGCCCGGGATCACCGTGCGCCCCTCGAGATCGTGTACCTCGGTCGAACGGGTGATCTTCTTCTCGATCTGTGCGCGCGTCCCCACGGCGACGATGCGATCGCCCTCGAGATAGATCGCCTCTGCGACGCGGTCGTTCCGGTCCATCGTGAGCACGTTTGCGTTCACGAAGGCCTGGCTCTCGGGCGGCGGGGACTCGTAGGTGGCCACCAGGAACGAGGCGACGAGCACTACGATGAGAACGACGAGCCACCGCAACAGGCGACCGAACATGGAAGAACTCCTTCTTCTTCTTTCGTGCGCTAATCCGCCACCACGTCGAAGCTCGCGCGTGCCCGGATGTCGCGCGAAGAAGCCCCGACGCGAACCTCGAAGCGTCCCGCTTCGACTTCCCAATCGCGAATCGCCGGGTCGTAGAAGGCAAGAGCACGTTCGTCGAGTCTGAAGCGAAGGGTCGCGCTCTCGCCGGGATCGAGTTCGAACTTCTCGAACGCGCGCAGCTCCTGCTCGGGGCGTGGCAGGCGCGACTCGAAGTCGTGCACGTACACCTGCGCGACATCGCTGCTGCGTCGCTCGCCGCTGTTGCGTACGTCGATCTCGAACTCGACCGTTTCCCCTCGCGCGACCGTTTCGCGCGCGAGGCGAATGTCGCCGTACTCGAAGCGGCTGTACGAAAGCCCATGGCCGAAGGCGAAGCGCGGTTCGACGCCGCGCGTGTCGTAGTGGCGGTAGCCCACCATCAAGCCCTCGCCGTACTCCACGCGGCCGTCCTTGCCGGGGTAGTGGGCGAAGGCCGGATGGTCCGCGTACTCCATCGGGAAGGTGCAGGGCAGTCGACCACCGGGTGAGGCCGCACCGAAGAGCACATCGGCCAGGGCGTGGCCCATCTCCTGGCCTGGATACCAGAGCTGCAGGATCGCGGGGACGCGATCCGCAAACTCCATCGCGATCGGCGAGCCCGCGTTCACCACCACGATCGTATTCGCGTTCGCGGCGCTCACCCTCTCGATCAACTCCACCTGTCGACCGGGAAGCTCCATGTCGACGCGATCGCTGCCCTCGGTTTCCCAGTGGTTGTTGAGGCCCACGATGACGATCGCGCAGTCGGCCGCTTCGGCGGCGGAGATCGCGCGATCCATGCCGTCCGCCGGATCGGGCACGAGGCAGCCCACGTTGAAGCCGATCCAGCCGTCTTCGCCCGGGGCGCTGTACTCGACGACGATTTCGTACGCGCGCCCGGCCTCCATCGCGATCGGCGCTTCGGCGATGTCGGTGCCACCGCCGTAGAAGGCCTCGCCGACCCCTGGATCCTCCCATTGATCGAGCACGAGGTTGCCGTCGATGAACACCCGGCTGCGCCCCTTGCTCTTGAGCGAAAAGGTGAATGAGCCACTCACCGGCGCGACGAAGCGCCCGCGCATGCGCGCCGAGAAGGAGTGCGCATCGAGCCCGGGAGCGAGATCGCCCAGCCAAACGCATTCGGCGCGTCGCCGCGCCTCGCGATGCAGCACTTCGCCTTCGAGTTCGAGCCCCGCGTAGTACTCGACGCTCAGTTCGGGGGTCGCGAAATCCTCACCCGCTTCGAGATGACTCGTGTCGAGGGTGGGATGCGTCCCGCGCTGGTTTTCGCAGCCTCGCTCGTTCAACACCTCGACATCCGAACCGAGCGCTGCGCGAATACCATCGAGGGGTGAGACGCAGCGATGCGGTGCGAGCTGCGCACTGCCTCCCCCCTGCATCACCGCCACCGACGCGTTCGGGCCGATCACGGCGACGCGCGAGAGCTTCGCGGCATCGAGTGGAAGCAGTTCACCGGCGTTGCAGAGCAGCACCATCGCACACGACGCCGCTCGCCGGATCAAGGCGCGATCCTCGGGGAGATCGTTCGCGTGCTCCTCATCGGCGATCACGCGATCGAGCAGGCCCGCGCGTTCGTGCGCTTCGAGCATGCGACGTGCGCGCGCATCGACGACCTCCTGCGCCACCTCTCCGGCCTTCACCGCGGCCACCAGCTTCTCACCGTAGTGCCGAACGGGTCCCGGCATCTCGAAATCGAGGCCCGCGTTCACCGAAGCCTCGGTGCTCTGCGCGCCGAACCAATCGGAGATCACGAAGCCTTCGAAGCCCCACTCGTCGCGCAGGATCTCCTGCAACAGCCGCGTGTGTTCCGCGCAGTAGGTTCCATCGAGCTTGTTGTAGGCGGTCATCACCGACCAGGGCGAAGCCTCCTTGATCGCCACCTCGAAGGGCGCGAGATAGATCTCGCGAAGCGTCCGCTCGTCGACCTCGCTGCTGATCGTGTGGCGCTCGAACTCCGAGTCGTTGCACACGTAGTGCTTCAGCGTGGCGCCCACGCCCTGGCTCTGGACGCCCTTCACGTACGCCACCGCGATGCGCCCCGAAAGATGGGGATCCTCTGAGTAACACTCGAAGTTGCGCCCAGCGAGCGGCGAGCGATGGATGTTGATCGTCGGCGCGAGCAGGAGCTGCGCGCCCTTGCTCTCGAGTTCCCGTCCGATCGCCCGGCCGACTTCTTCGACCAGGGCCGGGTCGAAAGTCGCACCGAGGGCCGAACCGCAGGGGAAGCTGGCTGCCGTCGTGAAACCCTCGAAGTGACGCCCGCGCACGCCGTTGGGGCCGTCGCTCACCTTCATCGCCGCGATGCCGAGGCGCTCGACGGCGTGATTGGTCCACATGTCGCGTCCGCTCATCAAGCCGACCTTCTCTTCGAGGGAGAGTTCGGCGAGTAGCTTCTCGGTTCGTTCGCTCATGGGGGGGCTCCTGACGCGGGGAAGTGCGTCGGTTCAGGTCGAAGTGGCGTCGGGGTTGGGGTCGCCCGTGCCGCACTCTCCGGCGAAGCGCTTGACGGCTTCGACGGCATCGCGCGAACCCTTGAAGGGGCGCACGATCAGGTCCGTCACTCCGACGGCCGCGAAGCCTTCGAGCTCTTCGCGGCGCGTGATCGTGGCGCCGGTGATCACGCGAAACGGTCGATCGCGTTCGACACCGGGGGCGAGTTCGACGCTCGAGCGCAGCGCTTCGAGTTTCTCGATCGAGGCCGCGGCGCTCTCGGGAGTGTGGGACATGCCGATCCACCCATTCCCGGCTCGCGCCGCGCGTTCGAGGGCGGCATCGGATTCGCCGCCGATCAGGATCGGCGGGTGCGGTCGCTGCACGGGCTTCGGTTCGAACATCACCTTCTCGAAGTCGTAGAAGCGCCCGTGGTATTCGACGGTTTCTTCGCTCCACAGGCGCCGGCAAACGGCGAGGGCTTCGTCGAGGCGACGCCCGCGCGTGGCCGGGTCGAGGCCCGCGGCTTCCCACTCCGTCCGCAGCCAACCCGCACCGACGCCGACGTCGGCGCGCCCGTTCGAAACCGAGTCGAGGGTGAGGATCGCGCGCGCGGCCACGAAGGGATGACGAAGCGCGAGGAGATAGACGTTCGTGCCCAGGCGAATCTGCCGGCTGCGCCCCGCCAGGAAGGAGAGCATCGCGAACACGTCGAACACCGGCGTCGAGGGCGGCACGGGAGGCGTGTCCTCCCCCGGATGCGGCGAGCCCGACATGTCGATCGGGAAGACCAGGTGCTCGGGCATCCAGACGTTCGCGAAGCCTAGGCGATCCGCTTCGGCGGTCACCGCCTCGAAGACAGCCGGGTGCAGCATCCCGAGGGCGATCCCGATTCTCATGCTTTGTGCGCCTCCAGAGCCGCGACACCCTACCGGAAGAGCGTCCATCTGCCCGGAGTTGCTTCGCTATTGCGAACCCGGGGCCGCTTGCCGTGGCGCGTCAAAGCGGACCGCTCCAAATGTCGCGAGAAATTCGTCCAAATTGGCGTCTGGGCCCTTTTCCGCCCGGTCTCGCGCTACCGTCTTCGCTCTCGAGTCTTCGACGCGTTGCGTCGATCCAACGAAGAGACCGGACGGGAGGCAGGCTCATGCGCCGGAGCAGCCGCAAGATCCAACTCGAAGGGCGACTCCACCCCGATTTCCAGCGGGTCGCGGATGTCCTCGAGGGCATCCTCGAACGCCAGGCCGGGGGTGCCGCCTTCGCGGTCTATCACCACGGCGAGTGCGTGGTCGATCTCTGGGGAGGCTCCCTCGACCGGGGCCGCACCGCCTGGCGCGAAGACACGATGGCGCCCAGCTTTTCGACCACCAAGGGCGTGGCGAGCACCCTCGTGCACATCATGGCCGACCGCGGGTTGATCGATTACGACGCGCTGGTGGCCGAGTACTGGCCCGAGTTCGCCCAGCACGGCAAGGAAGACATCACCGTTCGCCAGGTGCTGACCCACCAGTCGGGCCTCTACCACATCCGCCAGATGGTCGACGACGCCTCGCGCATGCGCGATTGGGACTACATGATCGACGCCATCGAGCGCGCCGAGCCGAGCCACGAGCCGGGCACGCGCACGGGCTATCACGGTCTCACGTACGGCTACCTGGTGGGCGAGATCCTGCAGCGCGTGACCGGGGAGCGCTTTCCCGACCTCGTGCAGCGCGAGATCGCCGAGCCCCTCGAGCTCGACGGCATGTTCATCGGGGCGCCGGAAAGCGAGATCCACCGGGCGGCCGAGCTGGTCTGGTCGCGCCCGAGTCTGCTGTTGCAGCGGTACGGGCCGGGAGCGCAGGTTCCGAAGTGGGTCGAGAACCTCGGCGATTCCTCGTCCGAATGGCTCACGCAACGGCTGGGCGGGATCGGGATCGACCTGGATGTGAAGAGCCTGCTCGAGGCTCTCGTCCCGCGCGGCATCGCCGGCTTCGAATTCGATTCTCCCGAGACCCTGCGGGCGGCCATCCCCGCCGCCAACGGGCTCTTCACCGCGCGATCCCTCGCCCGCATGTACGGCTGCCTGGCGATGGGCGGCGAACTCGACGGGGTGCGACTGATGTCGAAGTCGACCTTCGAGCGTGCGATCGAGCGGCAGGAGCGCACGGAGGCCCTGAAGGTGCTGCCCTTCGACATGGCCTGGCGGCTCGGATACCACGCGGCGCCCACCTCGCGCGGCATTCCGCGGCGCGCTTTCGGGCACTTCGGTTTCGGCGGCTCGGGGGCCTGGGCGGATCCCGATCGCGGGCTCGCGGTGGCCTTCGTGGTGAACTGCGGCACGGGTACGCCCTTCGGCGATCTGCGGATCGTCCGCCTCGGCGGCGCGGCGCTGGCGGCCGCGGCGAAGCGCGATGGCGTTCCGGTGAACGCGATCCCGCTGAACTTCGGCGAGAGCCTCGACAAGCTGCGCGACACCTTCGATCGCTTGAACGCCTTCAGCTGGCGGTAGCTGGCGCAAGCTCGCGATTCTCTGGCCGCTCCCGAAATCTCCTAAGCTTCGCGCTTCGAGGAGATCCCGAGAGCATGCCCATCCACTTCGCGACCGAGCATCGTCATACGGCGTTGATCACGATCGATCGGCCCGAGACGAAGAACGCCCTCGACATGATCCACTTCCGCGATCTCGCGGCGGCGTGGCGGCGCTTCGACGAAGACGACGAGTTGTGGGTCGCCGTGGTGACCGGCGTCGACCGCAACTTCATGAGCGGCGCCGATCTCAAGACCTTCATTCCCCAGGTGACGAAGCTCCAGAAGGAGATCGCCGCCGGTGGCGTCGACGAGATCGACGGCTGTCGCCTCAGCGATAGCCTTCACGCGGTGTTGCGCGGAACGAAGCTCTACAAGCCGATCATCGCCGCGGTGAACGGGCCGTGCGTGGCCGGCGGCATGGAGATGCTCGGCGGAGTCGACATCCGCATCGCCACTCCCAACGCGAGCTTCGGGGTGATGGAGCCGAAGCGCGGCTTGTTCGCCGGCGGGGGCACGACAGTGCGCCTGCCGCGCCAGCTTCCCTTTCCCGCTGCGATGGAGTTCCTGCTCACGGCCGAACGCTTCCCGGCCGAGCGTGCCCTCGAACTGGGGCTCTTGAACGAAATCGTGGCCGAAGAGCAGTTGATGGATCGCGCCTTCGAGTGGGCGGATCGCATCAGCGCGAACGCGCCGCTCGCCGTGCAGGCGACGAAGGAGAGCGTGTTGCGCGGACTCGCCCTCGAATACGACGAGGCGCTCAAGCTCGAGAGCAAGATCGCGAGCAAGGTCTTCCAGACCGAAGACGCGAAGGAAGGACCCAAGGCGTTCGCCGAGAAGCGCGAACCGAAATGGCAGGCCCGCTGATGAATCCGAACACGCCGTGCATCGTGGGCGTTGCACAGAAGACCTGGCGCGAGGCCGACGGAGACGCCCCCGAACCCCTTCAGGTGTGGGCCGCCATGGCGCGCGAGGCCGCGCGCGACAGTGGCGGCCGCGAGGTACTCGACGCCGTCGATTCGCTTCAGGTCGTCTATCCGATGGCCTGGCAGTACGACGACCCGCCGGCGCGCTTGGCCAAGCTCCTGGAGCTGAAGGACGGCGATCGCGCCTACTCGGGCATCAGCGGTACGACGCCCCAGCGCATGGTGAACACGGCCGCGCGCGACATCTTCGAAGGCCGCCGCGAGATGGCGCTGGTCGTGAGCGCCGAAGTCCTCGCCACCGCGAAGCGCATGCGCAAGCGCGGCAGCAAGCCCGCCTGGAGCCATCCGATGGAGGGCCACCCGCACAGTCGGGTGAAGATGGATCTGCATCCCACCGAGGTCGCCCACGACATCTTCCAGGCGTATCTCAGCTTCGCGATCTTCGACGTGGCGCGGCGCGCCCACCTCGGCCTCACCCCCCAGGAGAACCGCCAGCGCGACGGCGAGCTCCTGGCGCGGCTCACCGGGGTCGCGGCGAACAACGAGAGGTCCTGGTTCCCGATCGCCCACACCACGCGCGAACTCATCGAGGTGACGCCGCGCAACCGCATGATCTCCGACCCCTATACGAAGAACATGGTGGCGATCATGGACGTCGACATGGGGGCGGCCCTGCTGCTCACGAGCCATGGCAAGGCGGATGCGCTGGGAATACCGAAGGATCGTCGCGTCACCCTGCGCGGGTTCTGCTCGGCGAACGACCCCGCCTGGATCGCGGCACGCCACGATCTGTGGCGCTCGCGCGGTATGGAGGAGGCATCGCGGGAGGCGATGCGCTGCGCGGGGATCGACATCGACGGCATCACCCACTTCGATCTCTACAGCTGCTTCGCGAGCAGCGTGAACTTTGCCCTCGACGCCCTGGGCCTGAGCGCGGACGATACGCGACCGCTCACGGTGACCGGGGGGCTCCCCTTCTTCGGCGGACCGGGCAATGGCTACGTCACCCACTCGATCGCAACGATGGTCGAGCGACTGCGCGAGCGCCCCGAAGATGTCGGCATGGTGAGCGGTGTCGGCATGCACATGGAGAAGCACGTCTACGGCATCTACTCCGCCACGCCGGGTGCGTTCGAGCTGCCCGACGAAGCGGCCGCCCAGGCGCGGGTCGACGCCGACGGGGTGCGAGAGATCGAGTCCCAGGCGAACGGGCCGGCCACGATCGCGGCCTACAGCGTGCTTTGGAATCGCGAAGGGCCGGTGCGCGCCCTGGCGATCTGCGATCTGCCGAATGGCGCGCGCTGCTACGCGAACGCGATCGATCCCGAACTCCTCGCCGCCATGCAACGCGAGGAGTGGGTGGGGCGAAGCGTGAAGGTCAGCGTGGGCGAAGACACCGGCCGCGGGACGGTGAACATCCTCACGGCGAGCTAGCCCCCTCGACCTACTTCTGGCCTTCCGACTTCGCGAAGGATGCGACCGGCTGGTTGCCCTTCCACGGCGGCATGAAGCTCGGCATCGTGCCCGTGGCCTCGAAGAGCTGCTTGCCCGTGCGATCGATCACGTGCACCCGGTACTGGTCGAACTTCTTCTCCGACTTCTCGTGGAGCCGGTTCGGGATCGAGACGTAGGCGATGCGTTCGCCATCAGGCGACCACACGGGGCTCGTCGCGACGCGTACGAGGTCTTTCGTGAGGTACTTCTTCTTGCCGGTCTCGAGATCGACGAGCGCGAGATTGTCGTTGCCCACGATGTCGGTCACGATCACCATCTCGTTGCGCGCGGGGGAGACCACCGCCGAGTGATCGTCGGAACGCGCAGTGCTCGCGATGCGCTTCGCGCGTTTGCCCGGGCCCAACTCGATGCGCATGAGATCGCGCGGATTTCCCCGAACCTGTCGGTAGTCGAAGAGGATCGCCTTGTTGTCGGGGGTGAAGGTCGGGGAGTCGTAGACGCCGCGCGGAATGCCCGGAACGGCCTTCGGTCTCTTTCCCGGGGTGAGCAACCACATCTTGTCGTCGGTCGAAAGCGTCGGGTTGCGCCCGTGGCCGACGATGCGGGTGCCATCGTGCGCGTAGGCGAGACTCTGCATGCGGTAGCCGACTTCTTCCGATTCGGAAACGATCTCGCGTTCGCCCTTCGCGATGTCGACCACCGCGGTTCCGGCGTTGGTCTTCTCCTTGGCGCTGGTGGGCGGCACGCGGAAGGTGTGAGCGACGAATCTCCCATCGGGAGACCAGGCGTGGGAGCGCTGGGACAGGTCGGGGTTGGCTCGTACGTTGCGGCGCTCTCCGGATTCGGGATCGAGCAGCATGATGGTGCTGCTCATCAAACCCGTGAGGTTGCGTTGCAGGAAGGCGATCAGCCCTGCCTCTTGCGACCAGCGTGGCCAGCGTTCGTCGAGTTCGTCCGTGATCGACAGGCGTTGCAGAGCGCCGTCCGAGATGCGCGCGCGCCACAGATCGAGGCCCTGTCCTTCGTCGCCGCTCTGCACCGAGAAGACGAGGCCTTCGGAGGGCTTTCCCGAGAGGGCATCCGAGGCGAGAGCCACGTCTGGCGCGGTGCCGCCGAGCCATGCGACTACCAGATAGACGAAAGAAGAGAAGGCCGGGGCAGGGCGTCGGATCGACCGGGTTCGGCGTGCTCTGGTGTCGTGCATGGATTCTCTCTCCGCGAGCGATTCAGCAGGGAAATTCGGGGCGGCGGACTCTACAGGATCGTCCCCTCGCCGTATCGGCAGGTTTCGACGGCGTGAACAACACCGGTGTTCGCGTCTGCCGGGATATTCCCCCCACGGCCGCGCCCGGCGTTTTCTCCGGGCCTCGGTGGAAATCCCTAAAGCCCATGGGCGTCTTCACCGAACCCTGCACATGTGCGTGGGCCGCGAGCGTGTTGAGCTGAGCGGATCGCGGAGCGGATGGAAGTGACTGTGGCAGTGGCGTCGAGTAGGAGTCGCCGCGCCCGCGCACACGTCGTGCTCGTCCGGGCCTTTGAATCCGTCTGGGTTTGAAAGGAAAGGAAGGGGGGAGGACGGCTCACGAGGTGTGTACTCCTCGTTATCCATGAACGACGGTTTCGTCGTGCACTCGCAATGATGAAACCGTCCTCCCCAGGCAGCGTTCGGTGCCTTCCGACCTCATCGCACCGCCCCTGGTCAACGTGCCCTTCCTTGGCTTCGCCGAGTCATGGCCCGGTCTTGCGACTGGCTCTCCGGCTCGGCCTGGCGATCCGCCGCCCACATCGGCGGATCTCCTTCATCGGCGGGTGCCCGTCTCACTTCGCGTAGTCAGCGAACGCGAAGTCTTTCGAGCACTCCGGGTGAACCCTTGCTGTGGTGGTTGGCGATGGCTGCTTCTACTGCGTCGACCGCTTCTGCTTCTGCTTGTGCTGCTTCGGCTTGAATTGCGGCTGGTCAGCTCGGTGCATCGGCAGCGTATTCGTCATCAGCGTGTTCCATACCTGGCGGGATTGCGTCGACTGCTTTCGACAATCCATGTCACGCCATTCGTACGGAAGCTCGCTTCACTTACCACCTACATCCCTGTCCGGCTCCGGACTTCAGTCACCGCGTGAACGTCTGGGAAGCGTTCGTTGCGTGTGCCACTCGCATGAAGTTCGCGAAGCCTTGCTCGGGATCACCACACGTTGAAGCGTTGCTATTTCGGATGGCTCTGCCCTTGACCTTCCAGACCCTCCAATCGGGTTGCAATCTGGGAAGCAACCACTGGCTCTACGACTTGGATTCAGACAAACGAAGAGGGGAGTTGGCTGGCTCTCTGCCCGCTCTGTTTCCCTCCCTTCATGACCTTCCTTAGAGCAAGACGCGTGCCATCCCGAAAGCGGCATCAATTCGGCGTCAGAGCGGGTTTCAACGGGGCAAGAAAACTCTTTCCAAATGCCCGGAAAACCTGTTCTCCATATAGGAACGAGTTTTCCGTCGCGGAAAGGCTTTGCCCAATTTTGGGCTGAAAACCTCCCGTTTTGCCGCTGACTTACGGTCGAAATCAGCGAAAAAGCAGGCGATTGAAGAGCGGGCGGTTGTTGGCGACGACCCAGTAGCCGATCTCGACCAGCCAGATGAGCGGCGGAATCGAGAGGATGGCGGAGGTTTTTCGCCAGCCGAGGCCGGCGAACACGTAGAGCACGGCGCGTCCCGCACGGAGCGTACGGCCGTCAGTGCAGAGCACGTGGAAGGCGTCGGCGCAGGCGGCGGCGAGCTCGGGTGTCATCGGCGGGCTCGCGACCGACTGGTAGGGCTGGGGGTCGAAGCGCCCGGCTGCGTCCTTCCGCCTGATCCAGGCGGCGAGGCGCCGTCAGAAACCGCAGTCGCCGTCCCAGAGGATGAGTTCGGCTTCGCTCACGCAGCGCCTTTCGGGAGCTTCGTCTTGCCGAGTTTCAGGATGCGATCGAATTCCTTCTTCTCGATCGGCACGACCGAAAGCCGCGAGCGCTTGATGAGAGAGATCTCCGAAAGTGCGTCGTCACCCTTGATGGTCTTGAGGGTCACGGGTTCTTCGAACGCCACGACGGGTTCGAAATCGACGACCACCCAGCGGTCGTCGTCGGTGGTCGGGTCCTGATAGGACTCGCCGATCACGCGCGCGACACCCACGACTTCCTTGCCCTCGTTCGAGTGGTAGTAGAGGGCGAGTTCACCCCTCTTCATGGCGGCGAGGTTGTTGCGCGCCTCGTAGTTGCGCACGCCATCCCAATAGGTCCAACCGTCCTTCACGAACTCGTCCCACGAATACTTGAAGGGTTCGGACTTCACGAGCCAATAGGTCTTGGGCATGGAGACTCCGGCGTTGCGACGGGAAAAAAGACGCGACGGGGTTCAGTCCTGGGCGCCGGGACCGAGCGGCTGACCGTAGCTGAACTCGACGATGTTTCCGTCGGGGTCGCGAATGCCACAATAGTATCCAACCGGGTAGGGCTCCCTGCGCGGCGGCCAGACGAGGCAGCCCTCGCTCTCGGCGCGGGCTGCGAGGGCGTCGACTTCGTTCTCACTCGCGACTGCAAAGCCGAGATGGGAGAAGTCGTCCTCGGCCTGCAGTTGGCCGGGCTTGCCACCGTCGATCACGACGATGATGAACTCCTTCTCGCGTCCCGGTTCGGCGAGCCAGGCGACCTTCGAGTGATCGTCACTGCGGCGATGGCAGATCTGCATGCCGCAATACTCCTGGTAGAAGCCGATGCAGGCATCGAAGGCGCTGACGTGGAGGGCGACGTGAGTGAGGGCGGCGGTCATGGTCATCCTCCCAATCGCTCGGGTGTCGTCGTGATGATCGTGCGCTGGCTACGAACCGGGCGCCAGAAACGCGGCGAGAGCCGCGAGGTCGGATTCGAGGTAGGGCATCGCGATCATCAGCTGGGTGTCGCGCTTGGGTATGTAGCCTTCGGGGTATTCGGCGCGCATGATGCGCGATTCGAGGAGATCCGCCGACGCCCCCGCCACCGCGGGGCCGATGGCGCCGTCGAGGCCGGGTTCGGTGTGGTGGCACGCGATGCAGTTCGCGACGTAGACCGCCTTGCCTCGCGCAGCCAGGGCCTCGGGGTCGGGAGCCTGCGGCTCTTCGCTCGCGGGTTCTTCGGGTTCGCCATTTCCCGGGTCGGCGGGTTCGCTGGGCTCGTTGCCGGTGCCGGCGGTCGGTTCGTCGGTCTGTTTGCCCGGGTCGGGCTTCGCGGCGGGCTCCTCGCCGCCGCAGGCGATGGCGAAACACGCGATCGACGAAGCGAGCGCGAGAGCGATGAGGGGGTGGATGGCAGAGCGTGAGGGCATTTCAACGGTTCCTTCGCACGACGGGCGCTTCTTGCGAGCTGAAGCGCGGCCCAGCTTAGCGCTGCAGCGAGGCTGCGCCGCGGGTTCAGACGTCGAGTCCGAATCGATAGAAAGTGGTCGCTTGCGTGTCACCCTCGAGCCATGGCGAAGGAAAGTGTGCATGGCAATCGGCGGCCGGGAAGTTGCGGGGGGTGAGTGCCACCGCGGGCGCGCCGTCGTCGGGGCGCTTCGTCGATTCGAATTGCAGGGCGGGGCGGGTGGTCGCGATCTCGACGCGGCGACCCGAGGCCTTGTCCCACAAGCGCGCGACCCGCCTCGCCGGGCCGTCGTGGCTTCCGAGCACGTAGTGATGCAGCGCATTCGCGCTCGTCGAGACCCGGGCGCGGGTGGATCGATCGACGGGGGTTCCCTCGATGCGACGCAGGTGCCCGGTCGCTGTGCCAGCCGCATCGCACTCGACGATCTCGCGACTCTCGATCTGCACTTCGTGTACCGGACGCGACGATGCGTTGGGATCCTGGAGATGGAAGGCGAGGGGTGTGATCAGGTCGATCGCCACGGCGCGCCCGCTCGCGTGGCCCGCGGCGATCGCGGCACCGTGGACCACGCGAAGTGTGCCGTGTGAGTTCAGGCGGTACTCCACACTGCATCCGACTTCGGCTTCGCGGCCGTCTTCGCCGGCGGGGCTGCGGTAGTGGAAGCGCACCCCGTCGCCGAGCGCTTCGCCCCACCAGACCGATTGCGCCGGCCCCTGGCCTGCGAGCCCTGCGATCGCGCAGTGGGTCGCGCCCCATCCGGCGTTGGCGGCGATCGCCTCGACGCCGTCGACTTCACCGCGAGCGCCGAAGATCCGCGCCGTCTTGCCGAAGCGGTCGGGCGCTTCGATGCACACGACTCGCGCGCCGTACTCGGCGAGCACCACCCGCACGCCGCTCGGGCTGTCGAGATAGAACGCGTTGATGGGAACACCGCCCCGGGTGTGTCCGATCTGGCGTCGCTGCATCGGCAACCTCTTGGCGGATTCTCGGAACGCTTCCGAGCGCAGAAAACCACGAGGACACCCCCCTTGGCAATCGAAATCGTCACCGAACTGTCTCTCGGCCCGGGTTACACTGCCGCTCCATTGGCCGGGCCGTCCTACCGATGCGGTCCCGGCACGAGGAGAGCGCATTGGAAGCCACCTTCAAGCAACTCGTCGCGATCGAAGCCGTCTGCGCGGAGATCGACCGCCTCGACGGGTTGCTCGCTGAGTTCCCCGCAGAAGAAGAAGTCGTCGCCGCGGGGGTGCGCGATGCCCAGGGCGCCCTCGAAGCCGCGCGCGCGACCCTCGAGCACGAAGAACTCGAGGAACGCCGGCTCGAGTCGGCGATGAAGGACCAGGAGGCGTTGATCCTGAAGCTCAATCACCAGAGCGCCCAGGTCGCCTCGAACGAAGCCTATACCGCGCTGCAGAACGAACTCGACGCCGCGGAGGCGGCGAAGACGGATTTCGAGACCCAGGCCCTCGAGCACATGGAGGCGATCGACGCAGCCAAGGAAGTCGTCGCGAAGGCCGAGGCCGAACTCGCGCGGGTCGAAGGGGAAGCGCCGGGCAAGCTCGCGGACATCGCGGAACGCCGCAGCGGGGTCGAGGGGGAGCGCGAAGGCGAACTCGCCAAGCGCGCGAAGCTCGCCGAAAGCATCGAGGCGAAGGTGATGAAGCGCTTCGAAACGGTGCGGGCGCGCAAGCGCCCGGCAATCGCGGTGCTCGAGACCAACTCTTGTCCCCAGTGCAAGATCGTGCTGCCGCGCATGCGCGTATCGGAGATCCTCGCCCTCGAGGAGATCCACGACTGCTCGAGTTGCAAGCGCCTGCTCGCGCCCGCGAAGGCCTTCGAGTAGCCCAGCGAGCTGGCGGTCGTTCAGGCGCTTGCGTGGAGTTGCGAAGCCGATACGGCCAGCGCTTCCGGCGCGCACGGAGCCGGGTGGGCCTCGCCAATCGTGACCGCGACGCTGCGTCGCAACCATCCATCGGGGCCGACTTCGATCGAGGTTGCGGAGAAGCCGTGTAGCGCCACCGGCACTCCGCGAACGTCGGTGCGTTCGAGGATCGCACCCAGGGTCTCACCATCTTCGAAGAAGCAGACGACCTCGCCGCGTTCGAGGGCGTCCACGACGTCGCTCGGGGTATCGGCCGCCTCACGATCGGGGTGCAGCACGATCGCGCCGAGCCAGCGCGCCAGCAATCCGTACCCCGATGAACCGCCGCGGTTGCGGTCGATCACGAAACGCACGGGCCGTTCGCACGCCGCCGTGATCACCGGCCAATCGAGCCAGCTCCCGCGATTCGCGAGCAGGAGGCACGCGCCGTCGCGCGGGATGTTCCTGCGACCGTGGTACTCGACGCGGTAGCGCAGGAGCCCGAGCAACCAGCTGCCGAAGCGCAGCACGAACTCGGGGTGGCCCGCGACGAGATACACCGTGTTGAGCGCGTTGAAGGTGGCGAGGAAGACGAAGAGCTGTGCTGTGTCGAAGCCGAGGGTGTAGAGCAGGGAGACGACGGCCGCGGAAGCCACCATGTAGGCCGCGCCGGCCACGTTGTTCGCGGCGATCACCTGCGAGCGGGTCTTCTCGTCGGTGCGGTGTTGCAGCAGCGCGTACAGCGGCACGATGAAGAAGCTCGAAGCGATCCCCATCCCGAAGACGTCGAAGACCACGCGATAGATGAGCGGGTCGGCCTGCAGGCTGAGCATGGCGCCGAGGGTGAGGGTCGTCTCCGAGAGTTGCGAGTAGTCGAGCCAACCGATGTCGAGGGGAAAGAGGGAGAGACCGATCGCACCGCAGGGCACCATGCCCAACTCGACAGTGGCGTTCGTCAGCCGGTTCGTCAGCACGGACCCGAGCGCGATGCTAATCGTGAAGAGCGAGAGAAAGAAGATATAGACGGGCTCGTCTCCGCGGATGAACAGCTTCACGTAGTTGGGCAGCTGCGCCATCACCATCGCGCCGAGGAACCAGAACCAGGAGATGCCGAGGATCGCGAGGAAGACCGACTGCTTCTGCTTCGAAACGCGATAGAGCTGGCCGTACTCCGAAAGCCAATTCAGTCGGAGCGGTTGATCGGGGTTGCTCGGGGCGGCGGCCGGGATGCGGCGACTCGCCAGCCAGCCGGTAGCGGCCAACGCGATCAGGCTCCCCCCGACCAGGAACTCGCTCTGCATGATCAGGATGCCGCCGACGATCGTGCCCGTGAGGATCGCGACGAAGGTGCCCATCTCGACGAAGGCCGTGCCTTCCATCAGCTCTTCTTCGCGAAGGTGCTGCGGAATGATCGAGTACTTCGCGGGCCCGAAGAAGGTCGACTGGGTGCCCATCAAGAAGAGGATCGCGATCAGGTAGGCCTCGGCCCAGGTGATGCCGATCGCGGCCATCGCGAAGCCCACGGCGGCGAGCACCATGATGGCGATCTCGAGGGCCTTCACGTGGCGCATCACCGTCGCCTTGTCGTACTTGTCGGCGATCTGCCCGGCCAGCGGGCTGAACAGGAAGTAGGGCAGAATGAACAGCCCCGAGGCGACGGCGATCAACACGCCCGTCTCGGCTTCGCCCATCGTGGCGCGAAAGGTGATCATCAGGATCAACGCCTGCTTGAAGGCGTTGTCGGTGAAGGCACCGAGGAACTGGGTCCAGAAGAAGGGTGCGAAGCGTCGATCTCGTAGCAGCCCCACTTCGCCTCCGGTTCCAGACACCCTGATCTAGAGCGTCACTCGCTCGCTTTTGCGTGCGCGCGGCGCCCTCTGGAGCAATCTTGCGAGGTGTGGGGAGCGGGAGCAACCCCAGAGGAGAAGGCGATGGGTCTACTCGAAGGCAAGGTCGGTCTCGTGACCGGTGGTGGAAGTGGATTGGGCCGGGCCACCTGCGTGCTCGCGGCGCGCGAGGGCTCGAAGGTGATCGTCGCCGACATCGACGAGGCCGGCGGCAAGCAGACAGTGGCCGAAGTCGAAGCCGTGGGAGGTGAGGCGGCCTTCGTGTCGACCGACGTGGCGGATCCCGAGCAGGTCAAGGCCATGGTCGCAGCGACTTTGTCGCAATTCGGTGGGCTCGACTGGGCGTCGAACAATGCCGTGGGCGGAGCCGGAGGCTTCCATGCCCTGCACGAGACCGAAGACCACACCTGGCGTCGCACGATGGACGTCACCCTCGACGGCGTCTTCTACTGCATGCGCGAAGAGATCCCCGCGATGCTCGAACGCGGCGGCGGTTCCATCATCAACATCATCACGGCGAGTGTTTCGAAGGGCGAGGCGATGCTCGGCTCGTACATCGCCGCCAAAGGGGGCGTCGATGCGTTGACGCGGACGGGGGCCGCCGAGTACTCGGCGCGCGGCATTCGCGTCAATTCGGTTGCGCCAGGAGGGTTCAATACGCCCGCCATCGCGCGCTACTTCGAACGATTCCCCGAAGACAGGGAGCGCACCATCGCGCAGCACGCGATGCGTCGCATCGCCGAGCCCGACGAGATCGCGCAACCCGTCATCTGGCTCGCCTCCGATCGAGCGTCATTCGTCACCGGGGCGTGTGTGCTCGCCGACGGTGGCATCAACGTCAATTCCCATCTTCTCTAGAAAGAAGACATTCAATAGAACCAGGAGAATCCCATGCCCAACGCAGTCATCGTCGAAGCCGTCCGCACCCCGATCGGGAAACGCGGCGGCACCATGTCGGGCTTCCATGCCACCGAGCTGCTCGCCCTTTCGCAACGCGGCGTGATCGAACGCGCCGGCATCGACCCGAAGGAAGTCGGTCAGGTGGTGGCGGGCTGCGTCACCAAGGCGGGGGAGCAGTCGTTCAACATCGGTCGCAACGCGTGGCTCGCGAGCGGGCTGCCGTACGAAGTGGCGGGGACGACGATCGATTGCCAGTGCGGTTCGTCCCAACAGGCGAACCACATGGTCGCGAACCTCATCACGGCGGGCGCGATCGACGTGGGCATGGCGTGTGGCGTCGAAGCCATGAGTCGCGTGCCCCTGGGTTCCGAATCGATGAACGGCCCGGGCATTCCGCGCCCCGAGAACTATCCCTGGGATCAGCCCGACCAGTTCACGGCGGCGGAACGCATCGCCGAGAAGCGCGGCTTCACGCGCGAGGACGTCGATGCCCAGGGCGTGCGTTCACAGAACAACGCTGCGCGCGCCGTCGCGGAGGGACGCTTCGATCGCGAGATCCTCGAAGTCGAGGCGCCGGTGCTGGGCGAGGACTACAAGCCCACCGGTGAGACGATCAAGGTGAAGGAAGACGGGGGGCTGCGCGAAACGACCATGGAAGGTCTCGCGAAGCTCAAGCCGGTGAACGAAGGCGGCCTCCACACGGCGGGCAACAGCTCGCAGATCTCCGACGGTTCGTCGGCGGTGCTGTGGATGAGCGAAGAGCGAGCCAAGGCGGCCGGCCTGCGCCCGCGCGCCCGTATCGTCGCCCAGGCGCTCGTGGGGTCGGACCCGTACTACCACCTCGACGGCCCGGTCGAATCGACCCAGCGCGTGCTCGATCTCTCGGGCATGGCGATCTCCGACATCGATCTGTTCGAGGTGAACGAGGCCTTCGCGTCGGTGGTGCTCTCCTGGGCGAGCGTGCACAAGCCCGACATGGATCGCGTGAACGTCAACGGCGGTGCGATCGCACTCGGTCATCCGGTGGGTTGCACGGGCAGTCGCCTGATCACGACCGCGCTCCACGAACTCGAGCGCTCGGATCAGAGCACGGCGTTGATCGCGATGTGTTGCGGCGGTGCGGTGGCGACCGCGTCGATCATCGAGCGCTGCTGAAGATCGGGCCCATCTGGAGCGAACCGGCTTCGCTGCCGGTTCGTGAGCGATCTTGAATTCTCGAAATCGACGCTTTGCGCAATGCGACTTCGGTCGCATTGTCGTGGTGTGCGCGACCGCGCCCCGCTAGCCCCCCGCAATTCAAGGGGTTTTCTTCCCGCCCTCCGAACGCGGCCGGAGTGGGCGTGTGCCGAGGCGGCGGGAGCAAACGCCCTCAGGCTTATACCCGAGTTGCATCTCCCTTAAAATATCATTCTATTCTGGACTCTTGCCTGCACGAGTTGCGGACCCGCGAAGGCGCAACAGCGTTTTGCGGGCGTTCTTTGGTTGTGGGTTCGGCTGGGAGTGGGCGTGGCGTCGGGGGTGACCAGGGGGGTGAGTCGCGCAGTTCGAGTGCGCTGCTTCGGCCGGGCACTCGCCGTCCGGGCTCGGGTCGGCGCGGCCCAAGCGGGTGCGGGCCGGCTTCGCGATCGGCTGGCATCTCGCCCTGTGAATTCAAATGGAATTCAACGGCGACTTCTCCCGTTGTTGGGTTTTTGATACGGTGCACTCGCGTTGAAAACACCACGAATCGTTCGAATTTTCGGAGCGCATGAATGCTGAGCGCGCAGAGCCGGTTGAAGCCGCTTTCGGGTGACAGCCTGAAGCACCTGCATCGGGGAGCGATCCAGTCCCCGCAAGAGCTGCGCACGTTCCTCGAAGCCCTCGCACGCGAACAGGTCCGGCTCTCGAACGGCGTCGACTACAAGAGTCGAACGCGTACCGCGCGCGTCGCCCTGGTGGCGAAGGATCACGTCGAACTCGACGTCGAGAACATCCGCTTCCATCCCCACGAACAGATCTACTTCGACTTCGAGTTCGAAGGGGTTGGCTACTTCCTCGTGGCGGCACCGCGCGCCGAGTGCGGCAACGGTCGCATCGAGATCCGATTTCCCCGTGCAATCTATCAATCCGAGCGTCGCGACATGGTGCGCGAGCCGGTCGAGACGGAGCGAAGGGCCAGCGACGCGCGGGTCGAGTTCCACGATCAACGCGGAAACGTGCTGACCGCGAAGCTTCGCGACGTTTCCTATCAAGGCCTGTCCCTCGCGGTGCCACGCGACGTCGCCGAGCGCGTTTCGTTTCCGCTGCAGCTCAAGTTCCTCGACGGTTCGCGCGCCGGCGAATCGGTCTACGGCGATCTCAAGCACAAACGCGCCGACGAGATCGAACGCGATTGGGTGCGCCTCGGGATGGCGATCAGTCGCGTACCCACTCGCGAGATGATTCCGGTCGAGCGACACGACTCGATGCTCGGAGGCGGACGCCGCATGAACACGTGGCGCCGCATCTCCATGGTGGGCGCCATGGCTCGCGGAGGCTCGTCGCGCCTGGTCCGCAAGTTCACCGGACGTTCGGCGAACGCAGAGATCGACGTCGTCGAATACGAGAACGATCGCGGCCAGCGCATGTCTGCGATCGTGAACACGACCGGCGATCCACGCGGTGCACCCGCCGTCGTGATTCCGCCGGCCTGGGGACGCACGAAGGAAACCATGCTGCCCCTGGCGGCCACATTGGTGCGCACGTTCGAGAAGGCGGGTGAGCCGCTGGTGGTGCTCCGCTTCGATGGAACGAATCGTCGCGGCGAGAGCCACATCGATCCGCCGTATCGCGCGGCTGGAGACGAATACCTCGGTTTCCGCTTTTCGCAGGCCGTGGCGGACATCGTGGCCACCCTGGATTTCCTCGAACAGGACGAGCGCTTCCAGACGCGCGAGTTCGCCATGCTGACGATCAGCATGGGAGCCGTCGAAGGGCGGCGCGCGATCGCGCAGGACGTGAGCGGGCGCATCAAGGGCTGGCTCTCCCTCGTGGGCATGGTGGATCTGCAATCGGGGCTGCGCACCGTGTCGGGTGGCGTCGACTACGCGTTCGGCCTCGCGCGAGGCGTCCACTTCGGCCGACACGAACTCGTCGGCGTGAAAGCCGACATGGATGCGACGGGCCACGACGCCCTCGATCACCGCATGGTGCTCTTCGAAGACGCCAAGCGCGACATGGAACACATCAAGGTTCCCATCACCTGGCTGCACGGACGCTACGACGCCTGGATGGAGCTCGGTCGCGTTCGCCGTCTGCTCTCGGCCGGCGACACGAGCCGTCGGCGTCTCATCGAAGTGCCGACCGGACATCAACTTCGCAGCAGTCGACAGGCCCTCGAGACCTTCCAGCTCGCCACGCGCGAAGTGTCGACCATGTTGCTCGGACGCGAGATCGAGCCCGCGCTTCCGGATCTGACTCTCCTAGAAGCCCACTCGAACGCCGAGCGGGCCCGGATGCCGAAGCACGCCTTCGACCTGCGGGCCTTCTGGTCCGACTATCTGCTCGGCCGCGATCGCAAGCTCGGGATCGAGCTGATGACGGCGACTTCGGCCTATCGCCGCTTGATGGCGCTGCAGGTCGAGCGGCTCGCACTCGCACCGGGGGATCACGTCGTCGACTTCGGTTCGGGCGCCGGCGATTTCCCGCTGCACCTCGCGGAGAACGCGCCCGAGGAGGCGGGTTTCCACGTGACGGAAATGGACTTCGTCACCGAGGCCCTCGCGCGGGGACGCGTTCGCCTCGAAGAACACACCCATGCGCCAGCGGTCTTCGCTTCGAACGACTCAGTGGCGGCGAACCTCGATCTCTCGGATGGGCGCGGGGTACCGCTTGCGACGGGTTGCGCGGATGCCGCTTTGCTCTCGCTGCTGATCAGTTACCTGCCCGACGCCGAGCGCTTGATCCACGAGGTGGCGCGGGTGATGCGCCCGGGCGGGCGTCTCGTGCTCTCGAGCCTCGCGCGCGATGCCGACATCTCGAAGATCTACGTGGACGGCATCGCCGAACTGCCACCCGATCGCGTGCGCAGCCTCTTCGGAGAGGATGGGGTGCGCGAGTTCGCTGAACTGCAGCGGTGGTTCCTGAGCGATGCGGCACGGCTGCTCGATCTCGAAGAAGAGGGACGCTTCCGCTTCTGGGACGCCGACGAACTCGAGAAGCTCGTGACCGCCGCCGGCTTCGAAGCTGTGAGGAGCGAAACGGCCTTCGGCGATCCCCCGCAGGCCGTCGTGATCTCGGCCCGCCGCCGCGGATGAGGGCGGCGATCGTTCGCCTTCGCGAGGCGGTGTTCGGGGTGCCGCGCGGGCTCGTGCTTGCGGCGATCGATGCTCCGCGCCTCACCATGTGGAGTTGGATCGCGGTGTCGATCACCCTGGCTTCGACGCTGCTGCGCCTCGATCTCGATACCTCGACCTCGACGTTTCTCGATCAATCGAGTCCCGCGTGGGCGGTCTATCAGCACAGCCTCGACCAATACGGGGGCGACGAGTTCATCGTCGTCGCTCTCGAAGCGTCCGAGCCCTTCGCGCGCGAGACCCTGGTCGAGATCGAGAGCCTGACTTCGGCGATGGAGTCGCTTCCCGGGGTGCGTCGCGTCGATAGCCTCTCGACGGTGCCGTTGATCCGCGCCGGGCCCGAGGGCGAACTCATCCTCGACGCGGCCCTCGAGGATGGCGTTCCGGAAAGCGCCGCCGAGCTCGACCGCCTGGTGCGCGACCTCGAGCGTGATCCCATCGCAAAGGACAGCCTGTTCTCGCAGGACGGTCGTCTCTTCGCCATCAACGTCGTGCTCGACGAGACCATCTACGGGGATCGAACCCAGATCGTGGCGGCGATCGAGAACCTCATGCACGACCGCGAGTCGTACGCCTCCGGGGTCCCGCTGTTTCGCACGAAGGTAAATTCGCGCACCTACATCGAGGTGTTGATCTTCGTGCCGATCACCCTCTTGCTGGTCGCCATCGTGGTGGGCTTCGCGTTCGCGAGCTTGCGACCAATCTCGATTCCCCTCGCGGTCGGCGCGGCGGGGAGCCTCGCGGCGGTCGGCGGCATGAGCGTGTCGGGGGTCGCGCTTTCGCTCTCGACGATGGTGCTGCCTTCGATCCTGCTCGCGCTGGGCTGCGCGTACTCGATGCACGTGCTCACCGCAGGGCAGGGAATCTCCGAACGCGGCCCCCTCGGCCTCGCCATCGGCCGCGTTGCGAAACCCGTTGCACTCTCGGGGATGACGACGGCGATCGGCTTCCTCGCGATGGCTTCGGTGCGAATCGTGGCGATCCAACAGCTCGCCGTGTTCGGCGCGCTCGGGGTTCTGGTCCTGACGGCGGCGTCGCTCTCGCTTGCCCCGGCGCTGATTGTGCTGCGCCCGATTCCGGAGCGGCGCTCGATCTTCGGCGATTGGATCCGGGCGCGTCTGCGGCCCCTGGTCGTGCACGTGACGAATCGCCATCGAACGCCGGCCCTGGGCATCTGGGCGGTGGGGCTCTCGCTGTTCCTGTTCGGTGTCTTCGCCCTGCGGGTCTCGACCGACATCATCGTGTGGTTTCCGAAGGGAAGCGAGATTCGCGACGACTATGAGGTGTTGCGCGAAGAGCTTTCGGGGATCTCTCCCGTCAACGTCGTCGTCCACGCGCTGGGGGACGCGGTGGTGACCGAACCCCGCGCGATCGAAGCCCTCGACTCCCTCGCGCGATACCTCGAGGCCCAACCCGAGATCGGCAAGGCGCTCTCGGTGGCCGACCCCTTGCGAAGCGTTCACGGGGTATTCGCTGCAGAAGAAGCCGGCATGCTGCCGGGTTCGCGGCAGTTGAACGAGCAATACCTCGTGTTGCTCGAGAGCGTCGAGTACATGGACGACGTGATCACGGGTGATCGCAGTGGCGCGAACATGCTGCTGCGCGCGAACGACAACGGCAGCGATCGACTCGTAGCCCTGGGCGAGCGCATCGATCGCTGGTGGGCGCAGAACCGCCCCGAAGACTTCGGCGTCGAAACCACGGGCCTGATGTACGAGTTCGGTCGCTCGGAAGAGCAGATTGCGTGGGGGCAGGCGGCGGGCCTCTCGATCGCCTTGATCTCGATCGGCGTCGTCCTGCTGCTGATCCTGCGCGTACCGAAGAGCGCGTTGGTGGCGCTGGTTCCGAACGCCGTGCCGCTGGTGATCACCTTCGGCGCAATGGGCCTGGCCGGGATCCCCCTCGACGCGGCGACCGTCTGTCTGGGCTCGCTTGCGCTCGGGATCGCGGTCGACGACACGATTCACGTGATGACGGGCTATACCGATCGCCGGAAGGCGGGAGAGAAGCCCTTGATGGCCCTCGACGGTTGCATGGAACACGTGCTTCCGGCCCTCGTCTTCACCACGGTGTCGATCATCGTGGGCTTCGCGGTGCTCGCCCTCTCGCAGTTCACGTTGATCCGGAACCTCGGCCTGGTGACTTCGGGCCTCGTCTTCCTCTGCCTGTTGGCCGACATGTTCCTCCTGCCACCACTCTTGTTGCTGGCCGATCGCAAGTCTTCATGAATGCTGCAACGCCGAGCTGACGAGCGCCGTCGCTGGCTTGCTTCGTCAAGTCCCTCGAATGCGATGTCGATGTGCGGCACGTGTTCTTCCGCCGCGACATCGACGACGCGCTGTATCGCGAGTATCGCGAGGTCGTAAGCAGTGAGCGAATGATCGACGCGATGCGTTCGGGCATCGTGGTGGTCGTCTGTCTCAATCTGCTCTTCGTGACCCTTGATCTCTGGGTCTTTCCCGAGCGCTTCTACGAGCTGCTCGCGGTGAGGATCGCGTGGACGGCCGTCATGGCGGGGATGTACTTCAGTCGCTGGCCCGCCGACGGGGCTTCGCGGGCGATCACCGCGTGTCATTGCACGGGTCTCGGGCTCGTGGTCGTGATCAGCGCGGCCGGCGGACTGCCGAGCGGTTACGCCCCGGGGCTGATGCTGCTCTTCCTCGGGCTCCCGGTCTTGATCCCGATGTCCGCGGGGCAAGCCGCGCAGGTGGTCTCGGTCTCGCTCGGCGCACTTGCGATCGAGCCCTTCGTCATGGGAGCGGATCTCACCTTTCGCGCCTATGCGATGAACATCTTCTTCCCGGCGGCGGCGGCCATCGAATGCGTGGCGAGCTGTGCCGTGCTCGAGGGCATGCGCATCGCCGACTTCATGCAGCGTCGCGAGATCCAGACCGCGCGCGACGAACTCGCCGAACTCGACCAGGCGAAGTCGCGTTTCAGTGCGAACGTGCACCACGAACTGCGCACGCCACTCACGCTGATCCTCGCGCCCCTCGATGCGATCCGCTCGGGAGATTTCGGAGAGATCTCTCCAATGCTGCGCGACACCGTCGAGACCATGCACGCCAATGGGCGCCGTCTGTTCAAGCTGATCTCGAACCTGCTCGACCTCTCGAAGCTCGAGAGCAAGCTCTTCGAGATCCATCGCGCCCCCGTCGACCTCGAAGAACTCGCGACCGATCTCGTCACGGCGGCGCGCGGCATGGCGGAACGCAAGGAGATCCGCCTCGAGATGTCGGGCTTCGACGGCCTGCCGGGCATCAACGCCGATGCGACCGCGGTCGAGAAGATCCTGATGAACCTCGTGGGCAACGCGCTCAAGTTCACCCCGGCGGGTGGCACGATCGAGTTGATCGGCGAAGCGGTCGACGGCGGTGTGCGGATGCACGTGAAGGATTCGGGGGTCGGCATACCGCCCGACAAGCTCGATGCGGTGTTCGATCGCTTTGCCCAGGTGGACGGTTCGGCGACGCGTTCCCACGAAGGCACCGGGATCGGGCTCTCGCTGGCCTTCGAACTCGCGCAGCTCCACGGCGGAGACGTTCGCGCCCACAGCGACGGGCGGGGGCATGGCACGACCATGACCGTCTTCCTGCCGATCGGCGAAGCCGATGCCGGCGACGTCGAAGACGTGCTGCGCACCGACGCACAGCAGGCCCTCGGCCTCGGCCATTCGATCGAAGCCGTCGAAGCGGAGCTGAACATCGAGCGCGATTCGGACGTGCCCGAAGGCGCTTCCGTCGCAGCGCAGGCGGCGGGGGATCTCGTCGAGATCGAAAGCCTGGTAGAGCGCTGGGAGGATCGCGAAGCGGCGAACGAAACCGTCGCCGTCGCGGGGGCTCCCGATGGAGCCCTTTCCGGCGAGGTGTTGATCGCCGAAGACAATCCCGACATGCGACGCCTGCTCGCCACCCTGCTCGGTCGCGAGTTCCGCGTCCGCACCACGCGCAATGGTCTCGAAGCCCTCGAACAGGTTCGCCTGAAGGCGCCCGATCTCGTGCTCTCGGACGTCATGATGCCCGAGATGTCGGGCATCGAACTCTGCCGCGAGATCAAGACCTGCGAGGAGACGAACGCGATCCCCGTCGTGCTCGTCACTTCCAAGGCCGAACATGAGATGCAGGTCGAGGGGCTCGAGCTCGGTGCCGACGACTACATCACCAAGCCCTTCCATCCGCGCGAACTCATGGCCCGGGTTCGGACGCTGGTGCGTGTGCGCGGGCTGCAGCGCGAACTCGCGCAGAAGAACGAACGCCTGCAGGCGACCCTCGACGATCTCAAGCAGGCGGAGGTCCAGATCATCCACAACGAGCGGCTTGCCGCGGTCGGCGAACTGGCGGCGGGCATCGCCCACGAGGTCAACAACCCCGTGAACTTCGCGCTCAACGCCTCGCGAGCGCTCGACGCCGAGTTCGAGGGCATTCGCGAGGACGTCATGGATGCAGCGCGTCGCGACGCCCCCTTTCCTCTCGCCGACCCCGAAAACCTCGCGACCCTGGCGCAGACGATTCGCGAGCTATCCGACATCATCCGCTCGGGTCTCGAGCGCACGAAGACCCTGGTCGCGGATCTACGCGACTTCGCTGCTCCCGGACGCAAGAGCAATCACGCCCCGAACATCAGCGTCGAAACCGGGATCCGCTCGACGCTGCAATTGCTGCGCCCGGGGCTCTCCGAAGCGAACGCCGAGGTGCAACTCGACGTGTTGCCGGGGCTCCCGCTCATCAAGGGAGATCCGGGCGCGCTCAACCAGGTCTTCCTCAACCTGATCAAGAACGCGGCCGACGCCTTCGAAGGGCAGGGTGGTCACATCGACATTCGCGTGCTGCACGACGCGAGCAGCATTCGAGTCGAAGTCCAAGACGACGGCCCGGGTATCCCCCACGACGTCCGCAGACAGATCTTCGATCCCTTCTTCACGACGAAGTCGGCGGGGCAGGGCACGGGCCTCGGCCTCTCGATCTCGCGCAAGATCATCGAGAACCACGCCGGGGCCCTCGAAGTCGACTGCCCCGAGAACGGCGGCACGATCTTCCGCGTGACCCTGCCGCGCGTGGACGACTAGCTCTCTGCTTCGAAGATCGAGAGCGAGCCGCGTCGCCGTTCGATGCGATCGACCCGTTCGAAGCCGCTGGAATCGATCCGCCCTTCGATCTCCTCGCGATAGGGGGCGTTCCTCTCGGTGAGATTCACGTGCAGGTAGAGCACGCGCTGGGCGTTCTCGATCCAGGAGCCTTCGAACGCGTCGTGATCGCGCATGACGTGGGTGTCCGGTCGATCGACCCGTACGTAGAACTTGCCGACCTCGGGCTGGACGTAGGTCATGGGCCAGGAGCCGTAGGTCGCGACGGCGTAGCGTGATTGGTAGGAGACCACGACCACGTCGCCTTCGCGCCGTTCGGCTTCGAGGATGCGGACCATCTCGGCGTCGTCGGTGATGACCTGGCCCACGGGGTCGAAGCGCGCGAAGGCGAAGGCCGCGATGGGAAGGGCCAGGGCCAGAGCTGCGATCCCGCGCGTCGTGTTCCGCAATCGCATCGGGTTGCTCGTGCGCAGGGTGTTGAGTGCGTGGCCCGCGACGAGCATCACGAGCGAGATCGTCACCGGGTAGCTGAAGATGTCCGTGCGATCGCCGCCAAAGGGGTACAGGCGCAGGCCCGCCGCCACGGCGAGCTGCGCATAGAAGCCCAGGAAGAAGAGCCCGATGAAGCGGGTCCTCGCTTCGCGGAGCAGCCACAGCAGGGCGAGCCCGGCGATGGCGGCCGCGACGATCTTGGGCAGAACGGGCAGGGCCCCGGCGATCCCGCGCAGGAAGATTCCGTCGAGCAGGTAGTAATCGAGGAGGGCGCCGAACGACTTGTCGTGGGGGAGTCCGCCGCGTTCCATCCAGAACTCGACCGTGCCCGTTCGCGACTGATGCCGAACCCGCAGCCAGTAGAGAAGGAAGAACGAGAGATCGAGAACCGCGATCGAAACCAGCGCGCGGGTGCGTGCAGCTGCATCGCGCAGCCAGACGCGCAGGGCCGCGACGTGGAGCAGGGGCAGGGAGATGAGGGCTGAAACGTAGGTGAGCCAACCGGCCGCGATGCTCGTGAGCACCGGCCACCACGGAAGCCTCGCGCGACCCATCAGCAGGGGGAGTCCGACCGCGAGCATCCCGGTCGAAATCAAGGCGTCGAAGGAGAACTGCTTCACGCGCATCGAGTAACCCGCTGTGATCGGGTTCGCGGTGGCGATCGCGGCGGCGAGCAGGCCGAGGCTCGCATGTCCGGTCATCCGCGCGACGAAGAGGCCCAGCGCGATGGGCATCGCGAGTCCGCAAGCCATCGGGAAGAGCTGCAACCCGATCTCGACATCCGACACCCAGATCGGCGCGATCTTCGAGAACGCAACGAAGCCCATGGGGGCCGAGGCGCGAT
Organism: Myxococcota bacterium; assembly: GCA_028278345.1. Lineage (GTDB taxonomy): Bacteria > Myxococcota_A > UBA9160 > UBA9160 > UBA4427 > DUBZ01. The sequence goes on along the minus strand of JANQEL010000048.1, from coordinate 31,214 downwards.
AGCCGAAGAGTTCCTCGAGCCCCGCGAAACGCACCAGGGTCGCGACCCACTGATCGTCGAGCCAGAGGGAGGGCGGGTCGAGGAGGGGCCAGCGGTGAACGACGCCGAGGATGAAGACGAAGGCGTAGGCGAGGGAATAGGCGAGTGCGATCGAGTGGCGCGAAGCGTCGGAACGCGAAGTCACCAACGGCGCTCAGCTCCCCGGTGCCGAGAACGGCCGAAAGGCATAGGCGACCTGACGCCACCAATTGCTCTGGGGGTAGTCGGCGTCGCCGGTGCCGAACGCGGCGGGGCGGCCTCCGGGAAGCGACGCCGTTCCGAAGAGCCAATCGAAGATCGAGAGGTTGTTGCCGAAGTTGGTGCGCTGATGCTCGGGGTCGGACGCGTGGTGCCACGCGTGCATCTCGGGCCCGACGAAGACGTAGATGAGCGGGCCGATGCGAACGTTCAGGTTGGCGTGGGCCAGGGTCGCGATGCTGGCATCGATCGCCGCGAGCCCGAGCAGGACGTCCTGCGAAGGACCGAGTACCGCAAGCGGCAGTAGATAGATCACGCGATCGAGGATCTTTTCGAGCGGGTGGAAGCGCACGCTCGAGAACCAATCGAGCTGATCCGAGCTGTGATGGGTCTCGTGCAGTCGCCACCACCAGTCGTAGTGGTGTTTGGCGCGGTGCATCCAGTAGAAGAAGAAGTCGAGCACCAGCACGACGGCCACGAGCTGCACGACGTAGCTCGCCTCGCTCACCATTCCGACCATCGAAGGCGGCAGGACCTGCTTCGCGGTCTCGGTGATCACGACCGCGAGGGTCCCCGTGAGCACGAAGCGGAGCAGGATGTTCACCCCGGTGTGGATGACGTCCGGGAAGAACCCCGTTCGAAACAGGGGCTGCGGACGCGCGGGCGCGAGGCGCTCCGCCAGCGTCGCGATCGCGGCGATGAAGCAAAAGATGATGATCTGCATGGGCGCGTGGCGAAGCTAGTCGGCAGGGCCTCCGACCGAGATGTCGAGTCGTGTCGGCCCCCGCAATACGGTCGAGCGCTTCCAGGCTTCGGGTTCGGCGGGTCCGGTGAAGTCGGGGAAGCGACGGAGCAGGGCGGAGAGCGCGATCTGGGTCTCGAGCCGTGCGAGCTGCGCGCCGAGGCAGAAATGACTGCCGAGACCGAAGCCGAGGTGATGGTTGTTCTCTCTGCCGAGATCGAGGCGCTCGGGATCTTCGAACTGCTCGGGATCGCGATTCGCTGCTGCGATCACGCAGATGACGACCTGACCCTTCTTGATCCGCTTGCCGCGCAGCTCCGTGTCCTCGATCGCGACGCGATCGGTGAGCACCACGGTGCCTGCGTAGCGAACGAACTCGTCGACGGCGCTCTCGATCAGCTCGGGATCTTCCGTTAGGCGTTTTCGCTCACTCGGGTTGCGCAACAGTTCGATGACCGAGTTGCTGATCAGACTGGTCGTCGTTTCGTGTCCGGCGACCATGATCAGGGAGACGAGGGCGAGCAGGTCCTTCTCGTCGAGGCGCTCGCCGTCTTCCTCCGCCTGCAGCATTGCCGTGAGCAGATCGTCCTTCGGTTCGCGACGGCGATCCTCGATGATGGGCCGCAGGTAGGCGTTCAGCTCCTCGACCGCCTGGCGGATGCTGCCGTCTCCGCCCTCGGCTTCGAGGGGGTCGACGAGGGTGGCGAGGGGCTTCGACCATTCCGCGAAGAGGTGACGATCCTTCGCGGGAAGCCCGAGCATCTCGAGGATCACGTTGATGGGCAGCGGGTGCGCGAAGTCGCGGATCAATTCGACATCGCCGCGCTTCTCCATCTCGTCGAGCAGCTCCTCGACCAGACTTTCGATGCGCGGCCGCAACTCCTGCACGCGACGGGGCGTGAAGGCCTTGCCCACGAGGCCTCGCAGGCGTCGATGCTCGGGGCCTTCGAGCATCAGCAGGTTGCGTTCGATCAGGGCGTGGAGCTGGGGATAGCGACGCGTGCGCTTCGCCATCGCCTGGAAGGCGGGGGTCAGCATGCGATCCGCGCTGAAGCTCGGGCTTCGCAGCACGTGCTGGACGTCGTCATAGCGCGTCGCGACGAAGGCCTGGAAGACACGGCTGCGGTAGAGCGGATCCTCCTCCCGAAGCTTGCGATAGACGCGATGGGGGTCGCGCCGGTACGACTCGAGAAAGGGGTTGAAGGGCCCGAACAGCCACCCCAGGAGTCGAAGCAGCCATTCCTGTCTCACGATCCACTGCAGGGTCCGAAGAACCATCGAAGCCTCCCGAATCGAACGCGTTGGGGCGCGTGGTCGTGGGCGCGATCGATGGGAAGTCTAAGCCGGATCCCAGACGAGGGGTAGATAGAGGGCTTCGCGGATACCCGGGCTGAAGGTCGGCGTCTCACCTTCCTTGATGCGGTAGTGGGGAATGCGCTTGTGCCACTCCTCGAGGGCGACCATCAGTTCCATCCGCGCGAGGTGCGAGCCCAGGCAGCGATGGGCCCCCGCACCGAAGGCGATGTGTCGATTGGCGCGGCGCTCGAAGTCGACCTTCTGGGCGTCTTCGAACTCGTCGTCGTCGGTATTCGCCGAGCCCAGGAGCAGGGTGACGAGTTCGCCCTTCTTCAAGGTGACACCGCGGACGGTTACGTCCCGGGTGAGGACCCGCGGGACCGCCGTCACGGGAGACTCCCAGCGCAGCAGCTCTTCGATGGCGCCGTCCAGGAGTTCCGGTCCGTCGAGGAGCTTCTGCCGTTGATCGGGGTTTTCGGCGAGATAGGCGATGTTGCAGCCGAGGGTGGCCGTCACCGTGTCGAGGCCGGCCAGGATCTGCAGGAAGCAGATGTCGAGCATCTCCTCATGCGTCAGGCGATCGCCCTGGATTTCCGCTTGTACGAGGTATCCGAGGAAGTCTTCGGTCGGGTTCTTGCGACGTTCTTCGAGGACGTCCTCGAAGTAGGCGTAGATCCTCTTGCCCGCTTCGGCGCGGACCGCGGTGGGGTCGGTGGCATCGGGATGATTCTTCTGGGGTCGGATGATGTCGTCCTTGAAGCCGAGGAAGAGATCGAGGTCGGAAAGCGGCAGACCCATCAAGGCGAGGAATGCAGTGCAGGGCAGCGGGATGGCGAAGGCCGAATCGAATTCGCACTCGCCCTCGTCGTAGAAACGATCGATCAACTCGTTCGCGTGGGCTCGGATCGCAGGGGCGAGTTTCATCATGCGCTTGCGCGAGAAGTGGGGGTCGAGGAGTTTGCGAAAGCGCGTCTGCTCCGGCGGGTCGATCTGTTGCGGAATCATCGGCCGCTCGGTGCCGAGGGCGAGCTGTACGTCCATTGCAGAGGAGAAGATCTCGGGATGTCGCAGGGCCCACATCACGTCTTCGAAGCGCGTGAGCATGGCGCCGCCGAATCTCCCGACGCCCGAACCGCTGTGGACCACGGGGCAGCGGCTGCGAAGTTCCGCGTAGGTCTTCTGCGGTGCGCGCATCGTTTCGGGGGTCATCAGGTTGATGTCGCCGGGTTCGGATTCCGCCATGACGCTTCCTGCCTCCCTGCTGCACAACCCCGAAGTGCGGCGCTCGAACGACGTACGCGCGCTTCGAAGCCCGTTACGCACGAGCGAGGATAGCCCCTGCCAATCGCCTGCGAGGGAATTGCGAGTCCTGCGCGGTGCAGAGACCGGGCGGTGGAGAGGTGCCGTTCGCGGGCGCCCGGCTCGGGTACCCTTCGCCGCAATCTGCGAGGAGGAGTTCGAAGATGAACAGCACCAAGCGCCTCTGGCAGCGTGGCGAGCCCGCGTATGGGGCCTGGCTCTCGATTCCGAGTTCGCTCTCGGCCGAAGCGATCGCACGCGCGGGCTACGACTATATCTGCATCGACCTGCAGCACGGCCTGATCGACGACGCCTCGTGTTCGGAGATGCTCGTCGCCATCAGTGCGACGGAAGCGACACCCTTTGTGCGCGTACCCGCCAACGACTTCGCCGCGATCAATCGCGCCCTCGACGCCGGCGCTCTCGGCATCGTGATTCCCCTCATCTACAGCGTCGGCGATGTCGAGGCTGCGCTCTCCGCCTGCCGCTATCCGCCTGCCGGAACCCGCAGCTACGGTCCCGTCCGCGCCGCGGTGACGCACGCCGACTACTTCGCCCGCGCAAACGACGAGATCGCCTGTGTGCCGATGATCGAGACCCGCGAGGCCGCCGAAGAAGTGGAGGCCATCGTTTCGCTACCGGGTGTCGATGCGGTCTACATCGGACCCAACGATCTGAGTCTCTCCCTCGGGCAAGCGCCTGGCATGGACAACGAGGGTCCGTACGCGCACGCGTACGAAGGCGTCGCCAAGGCGTGCGCGGCGCAGGGCGTTGCAGTGGGGATCCACGCGAACGCCGAACTCGCACCCAAGCACGTCGCGAACGGGTTTCGCATGATCACCGTGATGAGCGACGTGGGTACGCTGCAACGAGGTGCGGCGCGCGAACTCGCCCACTCGAAGCGAAGCGGCTGAACCCGACGTCTCGTCGCGACCTACCGAGTCTGCGCGAGCCGGGTGTGGCGGAACGCCAGGCCGATCACCGCCCCCGTCATCGCGCCGATCGTGTTGAGCAGCAGATCGCTGAGCGATGAACTCCGCATCGGGAGCGCGATCTGCACGGCCTCGATGCCGAAGCTGAGGAGCGCCCCGATGGCGGCCACCTGAAAGGCGATCGCCACCCCGCGCCGGTTGCTGTGACGGATCAGGATCAGCGCGGCGAACAGCCCGAGGGGAACGAAGCCCGCGATGTTGCGCATCATGTCGGCGAGGAACCAATCGGCCTTCATGTCTCGTAGCTCGGGGACGCCGAAGACGGCGGGGCGCAGGGGAGCGAAGACCTCGGGAAAGCGCAGGCTCCCGAGATCGCTCTTGCCCGCCGCGTTCGCGAGCGCGTAGAGATCGCCTACGCCCCCACCCTCGAGTCGACCGAAGTCGTAGAACGCCACCAGCTTCCTGGCGCTCGAAAGCGCCGCGAAGCCGCCCTCGCTGAGCGTTGCGTGGAGGGCCGCCACCTCCTCGGGCGCATAGACGGTGTTGCTGATGGCGAGGCCGGAGAGCATGCCCCGCCAACCCGCCGAGCCGTTGCCGAGGCAGCCGAGCAGTAGCTGCCCGTCGAAGCCCTGCTCGTTGAGAACGACCGAGCGGGTCCGGGTATCGCCCGTGGCCTTGCCGTCGACGTAGATGATCGTGCCGTGCTTCGGGCTCGAGGTGATCGTTACGAAGCGGCGAACGTCCCGCGTGAAGCCGGCGGCGTCGATCTCCCAGTAGCCGAGACTGCGGTGATCGGGATCGCGCACCCGCACCACGAGCCAATCCTTCCACTGCGCCACGATCAGGGGCGTATCGCCACCCGCCGACTCGATGGAGAAGATGGTGCCCAACCCGGTATTGGGTTCGTCGGCGGGCTCGATCTCGAAGAGCAGGCTGATCTGCTCGTCGGGGAAGTCGCCCGGGCCGTCGATCGCGCCGTCGCTGGTCGCCATGCCAACTGCGTCGAACGCGACCCCCGGCCCGTCCGCGATCGCCTCGACCTGATTGTCGAGGGAGAACATGAAGGGGGTGAGTCCCAGATGAACGATCACTACGACCTGCAGGATCAGCAGACTGATCAAGGCCAGATCCACGGGGGCGCCGCGACGTCGCTGTGCAGCGGATTGATCCGGCATCGCGGGGCAGCATAGCCGAAGGCGCATGATAGACTCGCGGCTTCGGGAGGTCGGCGTTGGCATCGCGAGACAAGCGCAGCATTGCCCAACCTACGGTGGTATCGAGCCAGGTTTCCTCGGCGGCCGAAGAGCCGGCGGCAGAGCCCTCGGTCGCGGAAGCCATCCCGCCTACCGTGGCGACACCGACCGCGACCGATGCGGTCGGCGTGGCGGCCACCCTGGTCGCCATCGAAGGTGATCTCCAGGGCGAAGCCTTCATCCTACGAAACGGCGACAATCACCTCGGTCGGGGATCGACCTGTTCGCCCGTGTTGAACAGTCGTTGGATCTCGCGCTCCCATGCCCACATCGAGTGCGACCAGGGGCGCTTCCTGTTGCGTGCCGCCGAAGGCAAGGACGTCTACGTCAACGAAAGCCTCATCAGCGAGGATTCGCTGCAGGACGGCGATCGCATCCGCCTCGGCACGACGGTCTTCATGCTGCGCATGGTGACGGGCACGGGCGAGATGGGTGGAAGCGCGATTCCCGTCATCACCGAGGGTACGGGAAGCACCTCGGTCGGAGCCGCCCCGGCACCGGTGGTAGAAGACGCCGAGGAGCAGACGGGCGAGAAGGCCACTCCCGACGCGCCCGCCACCGGTCGGCGCAAGCGACCTTTCTGGCTCTTCTGGCAGAAGCCGGTGCCCTCCCTCGTATTCACCAAGGGGCCGAGAGCTGGTGAGCGCATCGATCTCGATCGGCCCCGCGTGCGCATCGGCGGCCTGAACGACAACGACATCGTGATCCACGGCCACGACGCCTCGCGCAACCACGCCGAGCTGCGGATCCGTTCCGGGCGCGCCCACATCTGGGATCTGCGTTCGGTGAACGGCACCTGGGTGAACGAGCAGCGCATCGAGAACGTCGAGCTCAAGTTCGGCGACGTGATCCGCATCGGAAGCGAAGAATTCCGCTTCGAGGACTAGCGGCTATTCGTCTCCCGCCTCTTCTTGGGCCTCTTCTGCGGCGCTGAGCGTCGCGGTGAGATGGATCGGCCTGGTGTCGCCCAGGTGGTAGTTGTGGCACGCCACGCAATCGTCCCCCGCGGCTTCGCGGGTATGGCAATCGCCGCAGGTCTCGCGCCCCACCGGTTCGAAGTTGAGGGCATGGCCCCAGGTCGAAGCGTCGGCTTCGTAGGCTTCGGCGAACGCGTCGGGGTCGGATTCGCGCAACGTGTGACAGGTGTCGCAGGTGCCGGCGTTGTCGAGGCTGAAGTGCGGCATGTGACGGAACTCCGTCGCGCGCTTGCGATGCGGGTCGGGGCGGTGGGGACGCCACGCCACCTGATTGAACGATCCCGCGACACCGTCTTCGGTCTCACCCGTGTCGATGCTGTGGCAGAGGGTGCACGAGCCGGTGGTGCTCTCGCGACGCAATCCCGCGAAGAGCGCGTTCGCGGCGAAGGTGGCTTCACTGCCGGCGTCGCCGGTCTGTGCGACCGCGGCCGCGACGTCGAACCAGGTGCGAAGGAAGGGGTCGGCGTGTCCGCGTGAGCGGTAGCGGATCGAAGCGTCCTTCCCGCTGCGATACCAACCGCCTTCGCGCACCCAGCGATCTCCCCCCTTGGCGTCGCCGCTCGAGGCGCGTCCGCGTCCGCCGCGCGCGCCGGCGAGGTCGCGCATGCCGGCCCCGATGGCTTCCCAGTGGCGTCGTTCCATCTGGCCGAGGTCTTCGAGCTCGCCGGTCACCCGATCGAAGACCGACATCTCGCGTTCGAGGTCGGGGAACCAGGTGTCGACCGTGCTGGCTACGAGTGCGCGATCGATCCCGCTCAGCAGGTTTGCGCGGTCGCCGGGGCCGAGTGCGTCGGCGGTGATCGCATCCGAGGCGATGCGATTCGCAATCGTGCGATGACCGTCGTTGCGCAATTCCAGCAGCAGCGACTTGTAGGCCCACACCCAGCGGCCGACCTGTTGGCGCTCTTCCGGATCGAGGCTCGCCGCATTGTCGGCCCGCGTCATCGCGTCGCTCGTCGCGGCGGGATCGTCGCTTTGCCAACGGCTGTCGCCTGCGAGGAGCAGGCCGATGAAGGGGCTGGGCGGGCGGGCCCGCTCGATCGCGGGCCATTGACCCGGATCGATGCCCGACCTGCGCAGTCCGCGTGCGTCGATCGCGGGCAGGTTCAAGAAGGCGATTCCGGTCGAACCGGCGCTGCGCACATCACCGTCGTGGCAGTCGGCACAACTCGTCGCGAACTCGTTCACATCCATCGTGCGGCCCGTGGCGTCGGGGGCGTGGCAGGTCACGCAGCTGATGTCTTCGCGCTCTTCGCCGGGGAAGTACTCCTCGATGTGGGTCGCGTGATCGAAGGCGATGCGGGTGCGACGGCCGTGTGGGTAGAGGCCGAGGGCGGGGTGGTCCTCTTCGAAACGATCGAACTGGATCGCGTGACATACCTGGCACTGATCGTTCGACAGCGACGTGAGCTCATGGTCGACGCCCTGGTGTTCCTGGTGGCAGACCGCGCACGTGAGTTCGGCGCCGGCCCGTACGCTGCGCGCCGGCCCGAGACTCGCCAGGGTGACGCGAAGAGGGGCGGATCCCTCGATCTCACGTTCGCGAAAGCGGGCGGTGGTTTCGGCCAGCTCTACGGCGGGCAGGCTGTGGGGCAGGAGGTTCGAAGCGCCGAGGTCGTGGCATTCGAGGCAACGTTCGCTGTCACTCGCGCGTTCGGTCTCGGCGAAGGCCATGCCGATCCAGTGGGAGAATCCGCCGGCCCCCGCCGCGTGGCAGCGAACGCAATCGCCCTCGATCGTGCCGTGGTGCTTCGTCACCGGCCCGGGATGGACGAAATCGAGGGCGCCGTCTCCGCCGAGGAAGATCGCGAGTACACCCACCGTGAGGGCCACCACGACGCGCACCGTGCGCCCGCGTTTCGCGCGCAGGTTGCGCCGGGGCTGGCAGGTCGCGATCGGGTTGCAGCAGCTGCCGTCGGGCAGGGGGCCGCGCTCGCACTCACCGCCGAAGGGGGCCGTTCGCGTACAGCGCCAACGGTCGCCTTCACGCGCGGGAACGCACTCGTGGGTGGTGTTGCAGTGACCCTTCACGTCGGGGCCCAGCGCACACGGCCGACCCGTGTGCCCGCAGATCCACTCGCGGTCGGGCCGTTCGTAGATGCTCTGGTCGAAGTCCGTCTGCTGCAGCCGGCGTGTCACGGGAGATTCCCCCGGAAGCCGTAGACCACGAAGATGTGAATCCCGATCAGGATCAACAAGCTGAAGGTCAGGGGGATGTGGATGAACAACCAGGCCTTGAGCAGCAGCTGACGCGCCCATTGGTAGTCGAGGTCGTCCTTGGCGCGAACCCGCTCGGTGATCTCGCGCAGGGCTTCGCGCTCATCGTCGTTGAGATAGCGATCGAGGACACCGAGCTCCCGTTCGAGCTCGCGCAGGGGACGCGACCACCCCATCGCGTGATAGATGAAGTTGCGCGGCCCCCGGAAGTAGGGCGCCAGTTGTTCGCGATGGAAGTCGGAGATGGTGGTCTTCTGATGTGCGCGTGCCGACTCGACCACGATATCTTCGACTTCGCGTCGCAGCGCTTCACGCAGGGCCGGGATGCGCTCGTAGAGCACCGCTTCGCCCTTCGACGTGAGGCCGACCGGAATCACGCGGGAGATCGCCGTCCCGAACAAGCCGGAGATCGCGATCCCAGCAAAGAGAAGGAAGAGAAGGGATTCGAGGCGCCCCGTCGGCAGCGCGAAACCCGCATGCGCGAAGAACGCCACGATCGAGAACAGCCCGGCGTAGATGTGGAACTGCAACCAGGTCGAAGCGTTACCGATGGGCAGGAAGGGGAGCTTCTTGCGCGCGTTGAAGAGGGAGAGGCTCAGGATCACCGCGAAGAGCACCCAGCCCGACCAGAAGGCGATGGGTCGAATCGCGGTGTGGAGGATCTGGAGAGCCAGGGCGCCGAGCAGGATGGCGAGGGCCGTCACCCCGGTATTCACCGCTCTGCGTTTCGCGAAGGCGTTCACCGTTCGAGCAGCTCCAGAAGTTTCGGGGTCTCGCGCATGTCCACACGATGCAGGGCGTCGTGGGGGCACGCGTTCTGGCATGACGGGCTGACGGCCTGGTCGACGCAGAGATCGCACTTCGTCGCCTTGGCGATGGGCGCGCGGGTTTCGACGTCGCGCACGAGACGGCCATCCGCCTTGCGGATCTCGACCATGCGGATGTTGTGGTACGGGCAGTTGGTCGCGCAGGTCGCACACCCGATGCAGGTCGGATCGTTGATCGCGACTTCGCCGCCGTGGGGCGAGCGATGGATCGCGCCGGTGGGGCAACCGATCATGCAGACCGGGTCGACGCAGTGCATGCAGGCGTTGGCGACCATGAAGCGCCCCACCTGGGCGCCGTGGCGGATGAAGCGGGGATTGCCGTCGTGGGTGGCCGCGCAGGCGCGCACGCAATCGTCGCAGCGCGTGCAGCGTTCGAGGTCGATCATCATCGTGGCCGTGCCGTTGATGAAGCGTCCCTCGACCAGGGCCTCGAGGTGCTGGGTGCGAAGTTGCGAGGCCGGGTCGGTGGTCAGGAAGTCGGCGTCGCGCACGTCGCCCACCGGCGGGTCGGGGATCATCGATTGCGGGATCGTGGGCAGCACGACCTCTTCGAGCACCCGGGTCGGCACGATCAAGGCGTCGACATAGCCGACGGTCCGCAGTGTGAAGCGGTAGGGCAGGGGCTCGTCGGCGCGCCAGTTGTGATAGAGCTCCTCGAGGCCGAACATCTGGCCCTTGCCGAGATAACTCAGCGTTCGGTGTCCGTTGCCGAATTGCTGGCTGACCCGCGCAAAGCCGCTGCGAATCAGGATCAGCCCGTTGGGGTAGTGGCCCTCCTCGGCGATCACCGGTTCCTTCTTCAGGCGTTGCGCAGCACCCTGCTCGGCGACGGCCTTGTAGCTCGCCGCCCACTCGCGATTGCCGAAGTTCTCGAAGACGGTCTCCTGGATCAGCCGCTTGCGACCTTCGGGGGAGACGTTTGCGAAGATCGGCGTGGCCTGGAGTTGCTCGTCGAGGGCGTTCTTGCGGTAGAGCTCGTCGACAGCGCGATTCAGCGCATCCGAGCCGCGGCAGATGTCGCGCAACCCCTGCCAGCGGATCTCGAGCAGCTCGCATTGCCCGTCGGCCACGATCGTGGTCGTGCGCGGCGAGCGACCGAGCGCGGAGAGTTCACCGAAGAGATGGCCGGGGCCGATCGTATTCGTTTCGTGGAGCGAGAGCACTCCGGGCACGTCCTGCACGAACATGCCCTTGTCGCGTACGTCGGAGGCACGCGCATCGGCGTCGAGGTCTCGGGCTTCGGGGATGCGGTGGTTCTTCCACAACTGTGTGAGCGCGTCGAAGAGGCCGCGCCGCTTGTGGACCACCGCGCCCTCGATCATGCTCGCCATCTCTTCACTGCCGTGGTCGAGCACGATGCGTACATGGCCGGTGAGTACGAAGAAGGCCGAGGTGCCGAAATCGCCCGTGCGATAGACGACGTCGCCACTCATGCAGCGAACGATGCGCGAGTCGTTTCGCAGGATCTCGCCCAGCGGTGAGTGCCCACGGAACTCTTCCTCGGCGATCTCGCTGAAGGGCGCGTGCTGCAGGATCCAGTTGACGTCGCGGTCGGAGAGCGGCCGCTCGTCGAAGGGTTCGTCCCAACGCTGGGGGCGGCGCACGGCAACGGGGTCGAACGTCATTTGGACCTCAGCAGAGACCGGAACTGTTTACGCGTCGATCACGAGATCCGACTTCGGCACGCTGATGCAGGTGAGACACGAGCCGTCGTCCGGAGCCTGGCCGGGGGGTTTCAGGTACTCGATCTCGCCCGACTTGATCGCCGAGACACACGTGCCGCAATTGCCCGCGCGGCAGCCGCTGGGAATGTCGATGTCCTTGTCGAGGGCGAAGGCCAGGATGTTTCCCGCAGCGGGATCCCAGGGGTGCTCTTCTCCCGACTTCGAAAACGAGATCTTGAAGGCCGTCTCGGCACCGGCTGCGACTTCTTCGGCCTGCGGCGTCTTCGACACGCTGGCCGGGCCGAAGGATTCGAAGTGCACATGGGCATCGGGCACGCCCCACTCGCGCAGGTCGTGGGTCACGCTGTCCATCATCGGCGGCGGGCCGCAGATGTAGTAGTCGAAGTTGTTGCTCGGCAGCACGCGCTTGAAGAGGTCGACGCTCACGCGCTCGGGATGACAGGTGATGTCGGGATCGCCCGGCAGCTGCGACTCCTCGAGCCCGCTGTAACACATGTGGAAGTGGAAGCGCTCGGTGTTCTGCCGTGCGATCTCGCCGAGGTGATCCATCATCACGGGTTCATTCTGGTCGCGTACGCCGTAGAAGAGCCAGACGTCGCGATCGAAGCCCCGCTCTTCGACGGCGTTCAGCATCGAGACCATCGGCGTGAGCCCGATGCCCCCGGCGATCAACACGATGGGGCCCTTGTGGGCAGTGTCGAGGTAGAAGTCGCCCCCCGGCGCGAGGCAGTCGACGATGTCTCCTTCCTGCACGTTGTCGTGCATGAAGTTCGAGACCTTGCCCGGCGGCGCATCGGGTACGTCGCGCGGCGGCGGAACGCGCTTGATCGAGACCCGATAGTGATAGGGGTTGGCCTTGTCGGAGAGCGAGTAGCAGCGCACTTCGGGTCGCTTCTGCTCCGGGATCTTGAGGGAGAAGGTGAGGTACTGCCCGGGTTGATACGACGGGATGGGCTTCGCGTCGTGGGCCTCGAAATAGAAGGAGGTGATGTCGCCGCCTTCGTCGACCTTGCGCGCCACCCGGAACTTGCGGATGCCGTTCCACGATTCGCTCTCGCGCTCGCGGTCGATGCGCCGCACGCGGGCCGTCATCAGCCGCTCTTCGAGGGCTTCGAGATCGAGGTCGTAGCGGTCGCGCTCGTAGGCGGTGCGGCGAAAACGCGACGCGAGTGCCAGACCCAGGTCGGTGGCGACACCGGCGACGATCAACAAGCCCACGATGCGAATGACGTCTTCGATTCCCATTGGGTCGCACCACGGTACCGATGCCGAGAGGGGCTGCGCTAGTGTGCGCGCGCAATCCGCGGGGGGTGGAATCTCGTGTTCGAGGGGTGGAGAGGGGGCAAGGTATGAAGCGCTTTCTGACGATCGTGGTTCTACTGTGGATTCCGGGCGCAGCACTTGCACAAACCGACGCCCCGCAACCGGAATCCGCCGACGAGTTCGAACTCCCGGGCGCATTCAATTCCACCATCGCCTTAGCGACCGACTACGTGTTTCGCGGCGTCTCCCAGAGCGACGAAGACGTTGCGGTGCAAGCCAGCCTCGACTGGTCGCACGAGAGTGGCGTCTACACCGGCTTCTGGAGTTCCAACGTCGACTTCAAGGACGGCAGTTCGCAGATCGAGCTCGACGTCTACGGCGGCTATGCGAGCGCGTACAAGGACATCACCTACGACGTTATGGTGCTCGGCTACGTCTACCCCGGCGCTTCGGGTGACTTGAACCTCGACTTCGTCGAGTTCAGCCTCGCCCTCGGGCACGATCTCGAAGTCGCTTCGATCGGCACCGCGGTTGCGATCTCCCCCGACTTCCGCGGATCCTCCGGCGTGGGCGCCCATGTCTCGGGCGGCGTCGGCATTCCGATTCCCTTCGATGTCTTCGAGCGCTACCGCCTCGCGATCGACTCGAACGTCGGCTACCAGGACATCTCCAACGGCGGAAGCTACGTGCATTGGGATGTCGGCATCGCGGGTGAGTGGCTCGGTTTCGTGCTCGATCTTCGCTACGTGGGCAACGATATCGACTCGCGGGCGGATACCGACGACGACCGGGCCGTCTTCACCTTCTCGCGGTCGTTCTGACCGCAGCGGCGGTGTCCGGCTACCGGATTCGCCCGGGTCGCGAGGCCGATGCGGCGAAGCTGGCCGCGATCGAAGGCGCAGCCGCGACCCTCTTTCCCGAGGAAGACGTTCCGGCCGCGATGGCCGAAGAGGTCACGCCCCTCGCCGATTTCGCGCAGGCCGCGCGTGACGAGGAGTTGCTCGTCGTCGCGACCGCGGACGCGGACGAACCCGTGGGCTTTGCGCTGCTCGAAGAAGGCGAAGCGGGGATCCATCTCGAGGAATTCGACGTGCATCCAGATCATGCTCGCCGCGGCCTCGGTGCGCGGCTGCTGCGTGCCGTCATCGAACTCGCCCGCGAGCGCGAATGCGCCGAGGTCACGCTCACGACATTTCGCCACCTGCCCTGGAACGCGCCCTTCTATGCGCGCCACGGCTTTCGCGCGATCGAGGCAGACGAACTCTCCTCCGATCTCGCTCAGCGCCTGGCCGAAGAACGCGAAGCCGGCCTCGATCCGCTGAAGCGGGTCGCCATGGTGTGCCCCCTCGCTCGCGATTGAACCGACGCGCGCGGCGAGAGGCTACTGTCTGCCCGGATGAGACCCCGAAGATTCGAATCGATGCTGCCGGCCGTCGCGTTCATCGCGTTCGCCTTCGTGGCCACCGCGGGCGACGACAGCGCCGGGCAGATCGAAGCGCTCTGCAAGGCGCGCTTCGCGGCCGATGCGACCGCCCAGCAGAACTGCCGCGCACGACAACACGAAGCCGCGGCCGAATTGATCGCCACCATCGAGATGGCGAGCAAGGGTACGCGCGAGTACAAGAGCGCGAGCGCGTGCATCGAACGCGCCAGGGTGGCTGCACCCGGACAGATCGATTGGCCCCGAGCGCTGCGGTGCTTCGAGAACCGGATGGCGGGCGGCACGGGCGAAGGCGGAGAGGGATGACGATGAGCGCGAAGACCGAAGCCGAACGCGACTACCAGGACATCCGGTTCGAGCTGCGGGACGGCATCGCGACCATCACCCTGCACCGACCCGAACAGATGAACTCCTTCAGCGGCTTGATGGGGGAAGAGCTCGGTCACGCGTATCGCCGCTGCGACGCCGACGATGCTGTGCGCGCCGTCATCCTCACCGGCGCGGGCCGTGCCTTCTGCGCGGGCGCCGACATGACGGCGGGGGCCGAGACGTTCGCCAGCCAGGACGCGAAGGATTTCAGCGCCTCCCCCGTGAGTCCGCCTGCATGGGAGGTTCGCAAACCCATCATCGCCGCATTGAACGGGCACGCGGTCGGCCTGGGGCTCACCCTCGCGCTGCAATGTGACATGCGCATCGTGGCCGACGAAGGCAAGTACGGGGTGCTGCAGGTGCGTCGCGGCATGATGCCCGACGCGCATTGCCACTGGACCTTGCCGCGCCTGATCGGCACCGAGCGCGCGGCTTCGCTCCTGCTGACCGGGCGCAAGGTGCAGGGCCAGGAGGCCGTCGCCCTCGGCCTGGCTTTGCGTTCGGTACCCGCGGCCGAGGTCGTCGGCGCGGCCCGTGAGATGGCCCGGGACATCGTGGAGAACACGGCACCGCTCTCGGTCGCGATCACCAAGAAGCTCCTCTGGCAGAGCAGCGAACTCGACGCCGATCAGGTCGAACACGCCGAGACCGAACTCCATCACCACCTGATGGGCGGCCCCGACGCGATCGAAGGCCCGATGGCCTACCTCGAACGCCGCAAGCCCGAGTGGAAGCTCACGGTGAGCGGCGACTGGCCCGATTGGCCGGTCGCCCAGCGCCGGAAAGACGACGAGCGCAGCGACTGAAGCTCGGGTCGTCGCTGCGCTCGCGTCCGGGTGCCCCAGGAGACCGGGAGCACGCCTCTTGTGAGACCGATCGGGGCCGAGAACGAGCCCGGCCCCGTGGCTCCGCGCACTACCCGACCGTCGACGACCAGTCCTTCATGGCGGCCTGAAGGTCGAGCAAGGACTTGCTCGACGCTTCGGCGAGGATCCAGGGATCGGATACCAACCGAGGATCGGCGGTGATCCCGAAGAAGATCTCGTCGCAGTAGGTAATGGCGGTGATGTTCAGGCCCTGCGTGGGTGCCAGGACCGAAATCGGAATGGTGGCCACGATCTTCGCGCCACCGATGTAGAAGGGCATGTCGGGCATGCGCACGTTCGAGAAGACCGCGTTGGCGGGCAGCGGCGCCTTGTCGATGAACGCCGTGCTCACCTGCATGAGCAGCTGATGTGCGGCCGGGGCGAGGCCCTCGGCGATCGCCACCATCAAGCCGCCGCCGCTCTTCGCGGCTTCGGTCTTGGCGCGCTTGGTATCGCGATGAATCCGCAGGATGCGCTCGACCGGATCCGCGACATCCGTCGCCCAATCGACGGACATGTCGATGATCTGGTTGCCGACCGTCTTGTCGTCCTTCTGGCGGGTCGAGACGGGAACGGTCGCGCGCAGGGTGTCCTCGGGGAGTTCGCCGCGTTCTTCGAGATACTTGCGAACGGCACCGCCGGTCAGCCCGAGCAGCACGTCGTTGACGGTGACGCCGAGCTGTTCCTTCACTTCCTTCACGGCGGAAAGCGGTACCGCCGACCAGGCCACGGCGCGGCGCGAACTCACCGTGCCGTTGAAGCTCGAGCGCGGTACGGGAGGCGCTTCTTCGGCTTCTTCCTTCTTGGCCGTCCCGAGTCCGATCAACGAAGCGGCGTCGAAATCGGCGGTCGCCGCGTCGAGCAGGAATTGCGCGAGCTTCGTGTTGCGCTTCACGGCGTTGCGCATCGAGCGGTCGAGGATCGTGCGCCAACTCGGCGCTTCGCTGGGCGCGGTTTCGTGCTGGGTCGGATGGTCGACCGCTTGCGCGGCGCCCGCGATGCGGCTCTTCGGGTCGGGGCTGATGTCGAACAGGAGCTCCATCAGGTCGGCGCCGCTCTCACCGTCCATCAGGCAGTGATGCACCTTCCAGAGCAGGGCCACGCGACCGCCCGCGAGACCTTCGATCAGGAACATCTCCCAGAGCGGGCGACTCTTGTCGAGGGGCAGGGCGTAGAGGTGGCCGACCAGGTCGGCGAGTTCGTTCGGGCCGCCGGGGGCGGGCAGGCCGACGCGGCGCACGTGCTGGTCGTAGTCGATCTCGTGATCGTCGACCCAGTAGGGGAGGTCGAGGCCGAGGGGCACTTGGGCGATGCGCCAACCGAAGCGGGGACAGAGGGCGAGGCGTTCGGCGACGAAGTCGCGGAAGTGAGCGAAGTCGAAGTCTTCGAAGGTGCTCGGATCGAGGACCGCGATGCCGCCGACGTGGGCGGGCGTCTCGGGGGTCTCCATCGACAGGAAGATCCCGTCCATCGGGGCG
This sequence comes from Myxococcota bacterium, assembly GCA_028278345.1. Classification (GTDB taxonomy): domain Bacteria; phylum Myxococcota_A; class UBA9160; order UBA9160; family UBA4427; genus DUBZ01. Next base: position 14,332 of record JANQEL010000048.1, on the reverse strand, counting down.
AGCTGGTTGAGGGGGGTGCGCGCGTCCGCCTTCTTCACGTTCCTGGCCATCGGGTCTTCTCCTTGCTCCCCGGGTACACGCTGGAGAATCCAGTCGCGGCTCGGGGAGAATTTGAATTTTCCATGAGTTTATCGGAGGATTTTCTTTCAGCAAGAGTGGGTATTGCGAATCGTCCAGCTGAGTTAACCTCTCCGCCGTTCGTCCCCGGGGGTGATCTGCAATGTCCGCACAGTCCGACGTCGAATCCGGCCCGAAGGCCCGTCGCGAAGACGCCCGGGCCCGCATGTACCGCGACCTCATCTTCGAGAGTGCCGAGTGCGTGTTCGGGCAAAAGGGTTTCGACGCGACCACCATGCAGGACATCGCCCAGGAAGCCGGGGTCTCGCTCAAGACCCTCTACGCCGCCTACCCGGGCAAGAAGGAGCTCTACCGGGACATCCAGCGCGTGCGCGGCAAGGCCTTCGTCGAGAGCGTCCTGGTGGCCTCGGCGATGGGACACACCCCGCACGACAAGCTCGCGCTCACGGTGCGAAGCCACGTCGACTTCCTGCTCGATCACCGCGACTGGTTGAGCTTTCGCCTGCGCACCCGCGTCTCCTGGGGCATCCGACCCGACGACGAAGACGCGGCTCACTACTGGGAACTCGGCCTGCGCAACATCAGCGACATCCTCTCGGCGGGGATGGAGCAGGGGATCTTCTACAAGGGCATTCCCGAGGACGTCGCTTCCGTCGTGCAGTCGATCATGCAGGTCGAAGTGACGCGCGCGGTCGAGTCCGATTCGATCGACGCCGAGCAGTGCGCGGCGGGCATCATGCTCCACCTCGACCGACTGCTCTCGCCGCCGGGCGCCCTCGAGGGCGCCTAGCAGCCCTCTCGCGGCTGGTTCGCCGCAGGCGCGCGTTCCATACTCGCCGGGCGGGTCGTCGGCTCGCACGACGCTCGGAGGAGACGCGATGGCGGGACCGCTCGCAGGTGTGAAGGTGGTGGATTGTTCGGCCTATATCACGGGGCCGTTCGCGGGGATGATCCTCGGCGATCAAGGCGCGGACGTGACGAAGGTCGAACCCATCGGCATCGGTGACTTCATGCGACACCTCGGTACGGGCCGCGGTGGGATCTCCACCGTCTTCGCCGGGACGAATCGCAGTAAGCGATCGATCGCATTGAATCTTCGCGACGACGACGGTCGCGACATCTTCTTGAAGCTGATCGCCGAAGCCGACGTCTTCATCCAGAACTTCCGACCGGGGGTGGTGAAGCGTCTCGGCATCGACGAAGAGTCGCTGCGCGAGATCAAGCCCGACCTCATCTACACCTCGATCAGCGCCTTCGGTCAGCATGGCCCCTGGTCGACGAAGCCGGCCTACGATCACGTTCTGCAGGCGGCGACGGGCTTCGCCCATGTGCAACGCAACAAGGACACCGACGAGCCCGGCTTCGTACTACAGACGGTGGTCGACAAGCTCACGGCGCTCACGGTGAGCCAGGCGATCACGGCGGCGCTCTTCTACAAGGCGAACACGGGCGAAGGCCAGCACGTCGAGATGTCGATGCTCGGTGCTTCGCTGCAATTCCTCTGGCCCGACGGGATGCGGGGAGAGGTGTTGCTCGGCGACGGAGCCGACATCAAACCGCTGATCGCGGACACGTATCGCTTCGTCACGCTGAAGGACGGCTACGCGGTGATCGCGGCGATTACGCCAGATCAGGTGCACGGCACGATGCGCGCGATCGGGCGCCCCGACATGATCGAGGACGAACGCTTCTCGACCGTGCAGGCGTTGATCGAGAACCTCGACGAATTCGAGGAGGAAGCCGCGGCGGCTGCGGCGGAACTCACGGTCGAGGAGTGCGTTGCGGCCTTCGAACGCGAAGACGTTCCGTGCTCGCCGGTGATGAGCCCGGCGGAGATCATCGAGCATCCGCAGACCGAGGCGCAGGACTTCATCCGCGAAGTCGATCATCCGGTGATGGGACGCATGCGGCAGGCGCGACCGCCGGCGACCTTCTCGCGTACCCCCGCAGAGGTCGAACGCCAGGTGCCCGCATTGGGCGCGGATACCGAGGCCATCCTGAGCGAACTCGGCTTCGGCGACGAAGCAGTGCGCGATCTCATCGCGAAGGGAGTCGTCGGCAAGATTGCCTAGCCGGCGTCCACCCTGCGCGCTCCCAACAGGTTGAGCTTGAACTTGCGGATCACATCGGGTTCGATGCGCGCGCCATCCTGCGCCTGGAAGAAGAGGGCATCCTTCGGGCACTGCACCACGCAGGCGCCACAGCGTATGCAGCGATCGTCGTGGGCGAGCACGACCTTGCGGTTCGCTTCGTCGCGTTCGAAGCAGGCTTCGGGGCACACTTCCCAACAGCGATAGATGCCCTCACAGCGCGCTTCGTCGAAGTGGATGTTCCAGGCGCGCTCCTCGAAATGGCTCCCGCCTTCGATCGGTGTCGAACCGGAATAGTCGTAGGTGAGCAGGCCGGTCAGGAACGCGGGTGCGACGACCGAAGCGACCAGGGCCGGCGGGCCCGCGCCGGCGAGCAGCGCGACCGCGAAGGCGAGGCTGACCGAGGCGACGAGCACGATGCGGCGGCGCGCACTCCCGAGGCGGTCGTACAGGGTGAAGACGCCCAGCGACATCAGCGCGATCAATGCCGCAAGCGGGGCGGCCCAGGTCGGCGCGAAGAAGAGGGCGAGCCCGCACAACACGACCATCGTCGGCGCGGCCCACATGAGCGCCATCTGCATGCGTTCGCCCAGGGTGAAGCGAACGCGTCGCATGGCGTCCGTCTTCTCTCGCGTTTCGAGGTAGGCGGGGATGTCGAGCATGTCGACCGGGCCGAAGCGCACCTTCCAGCGGCTGCGGCGGAAGACGTCGAGGGCGAGCACGCCGGTCGCGGCGAGCTGGGGGAGGATCACCTGGCGGTGCTTCACCTTCTCTGCCACCCCCGACGTCTTGAGCGCGGTGACGACCTGATGCGTCGTGAGATGTCCCCCCGAAGAAGCGCACCACACGTTGATGCCGCCCGAGGGTGCGACGAGCAGCCAGGCGTCGACCCCTTCGAGGGCGTGCACGAGGCGGCGAACGGTGAGGTCGAAGTTGCCGGTGAGCAGTACGGGGCTCGACGGGTCGGGTTGGCCGATCGGCCGCAGCCCCGGTTCGGTGGGCCAGGGAAAAAGGCGAAAGGCCGTCTGGAGGAATTCGCGCGCGAGGGTCTCGAGGGCGTTCACCGGGGCACCTCCCCGACGAACAGCGCGAGGCTTCCGAGCATCCAACGCTGCTCGCTGCGATGCGAATAGCCGGCCGCACGGATCTCACCGCCTAGGTCTTCGATCGGATGGGAGAGCGCGCCGACGAGCAGCCAGCCGAAGATCGCCTGGGGAATGCGCCAGAGGAGTTGCAAGAGGCGCAGCGGCCCGCGCGGTGCGTGGACTTCGTCGCCGGCCACCAGACGTCCGCCCGGCACGAGCAGGCGACGCGCTGCGCGCAGCACGTAGGCACGCTCGCTCGCCGACATGTCGGAGAGACACAGGCTCAGCACGACCGAATCGAAGGAGGCCTCGGTCAGCGCATCGATCTCCGACGCGGTCTGTTCGATGAAGCGAATGGCGCCGCTCGGCTCATCGCCGATGCGTTCGCGCGCCTGTTCGAGCATCTCCGGCGATTGATCGATCGCGGTCACGACGGCCCCGCGATCGAGCAGCAATCGGGTCACGCTGCCGGTGCCGCAGCCGATCTCGAGTACGCGATCGCCGGGCTTCACCACGGCGGCGGCGACGACCGCGCGGTGGAGTTTGGTGACCCCACCGAATGTGATGAAGCGCATGCCGGCGTCGTAGCGGCCGGGGGTTCCTTCGAGCCAACGCATCAGGGCGAGTGAACTCATGGCGTGAGCATCCTCCGAGTGACGACGACGAGGTCGGCTGCGAGCTGATGGGGTTCGGGCAGCGCGCCCTCGTCGATGAAGTACTGGAGCAGCAGACCATCGATCGCGCCGATCAGGACCGAGGCCTGCACTCTGGCGTCGGGCTTCGCGGCGATGCTTCCTTCGCGCTGCCCCTCCGCGATCGTCTGCGAGAGTTCGTGGCGCACCGCGCGGAAGAAGCCGCCCATCTCCTGCGCGTCTTCGAGCCGCAGATCCATGAAGACGCGCCCGAAGGAAGCCCAGGCGGGAAACCACACCGCGCATTCGCGCGCGAGTCTTTCGATGCGCTCGAGGGGCGCGCCTTCCCCCGACAGACAGGCGCGAAAGAGCTCGGCCTCCTGGTCGAGCATCTCGCTCACCATGTCGGCGAGCAGCGAGTCTTTGTCGGGGTAGTAGTGGTAGAGGCTCGAGCGCCCCATGCCCGCCGCGCGAGCCACATGAGCGAGGCCGGTGCCGCGCACGCCGCACTCGGCGAAGACCGCGCGCGCCGCGCTTCGGATCTCTTCGCGTTGGCTCGCGGCGTCGACGACTTTGGGCATGGCGATCTCCCGATGCCGCGCAGCCTAGCTTATTTCGACATATCTGTCGAAAATAATTCCGTAGAAATTCCAGGCTCTTGGGAGCTCGCGCCCCTCAGCTGCCGAGCAGCCGGCGGAGGTAGTCGCTGGCGAAGCGGCCCTCGGGATCGAGCCGCTCGCGCACCCGCGCGAAGGCCTCCCACTCGGGGTAGAGGGGGGCGAGGGTCTTCGCATCGAGGTCGTGGAACTTGCCCCAATGCGGTCGCCCGCCGTGGTTGGCGAACACCGCCTGGGTGTCGGCGAAGAGCGCATCGCAGGGAAGTTCGGCCGCTTGATGGACCGAGATCGTGACGGTCTCGCGCTCGAAGGCGGGGCTCAGCGGGATGTCATCCGCCGCGAGGGTGCGCACTTCGACGGGCCACATCACGTCGGGATATCGCGCGAGCATCACCTCGCGGACTTCGCGAAAGCACTCGACGCCGCGTTCGGCGGGCACCGCGTACTCCATTTCGTTGAAGCGCTCTTCGCGAATCGAAGGGAAGACCTCGAAGCTCGGGCCGATGCACTCGCGCGGGTTGTCGGGCATGGGGTCGGGTTCGGCGTCGGTGGGATCGAGGGACTTCACGTAGAGGACATCGCGCGGGGGCGACCAGAAGAATTCGAGATGTCGCGTCTGCTTGGCGGTTTCGAGGAAGTGATCCGCCTGGGCGACATCGGCCTTCCATTCGCGTTCGTGCAGGTTGTAGGCGGGAACGAGTTCGAGCTCGAGTTCGTGGATCACGCCGAGGGCGCCCAACGATACGCGTGCGCAGCGAAACACTTCGGCTTCGACCTCGGGTGAACAGCTGAAGGTGTCGCCGTTCGCAAGGACCATCTCGATGCGTCGCACGGCCGTCGAGAGCGAACCGAGGGTCGGGCCCGTTCCGTGGGTGCCCGTCGAAACCGCGCCGGCCATGCTCTGCACGTCGACGTCACCCTGGTTGTGGAGCGCGAGCCCATGCGCGCGCAGAGACGGGCCGAGATCGTGGATCTTGCTTCCCGCGCGGATCGTCGCGCGCCGCTTGTCGAGATCGACGGCGACGACCCCGCAATCGCGATCGAGGTTGATCAGCAAGCCATCCGTCGCGCACAGGGGCGTGCACGAGTGGCCGGTGCCGACGACGCGGATGTTGCCGCTGTGGGAACGCACGGCTTGCTGCAGCTCGGCGAGGGAGGTCGGTTGCTCGAGCCGGGTGGGCCTGGCCTCCACGCGTCCCGACCAGTTCTCGAATCGCCCGTCGGGCTGGAGGATGGGCGCCCTGGCTGGGGTTGCCATAAGTCCCTGGTTTTCGTCGGGCATTTCGATTCGATGCTCCCTGGGCTTCGGGCTCGGGGCCCCGTGGACGAGGCTACATCGTTCTCACGACCAAACCCGGATTGTGCGGCTTGCGGCACGCATCGATTTGGGATTATTTTCCCAAATGATGGAACAGGCCCTCCACAGCACACTCGGCCAGGCGGTGCGCAGTGTCCTGCGCCCGCTGATCCGCATCCTGTTGCGCGCGGGCGTGCCTTGTGGGGCCTTCATCGAGCAGGCGAAGCGCGTCTATGTCGATGTCGCGCGCGAAGAGTTCAACACCCATCGTCGCAAGCCATCGATCTCCCACACCGCCGTGGTGACGGGCCTCACGCGCAAGGAAGTCAGCCGCCTGTGGAAGATGCCCGTCGAAGCCGGCGAGCCCGCGGTCGACAAGTACAACCGGGCGGCACGGGTGATCAGCGCCTGGGTGCGCGACCCGAAGTACGCCGATGCGCGCGGCGGTCCGGCGTCGCTCTCCTTCCTGCCCGACCCGAGCGGTCGCGAGCCGAGTTTTTCGACGCTGGTCGCCGAGCACAGCGGCGACATGCCGCCACGCGCGGTGCTCGACGAACTCGTGCGCGTGGGTGCCGTCGAAGAACAGCGCAATGGGAAGTACCGCCTGATCGAGCGCGCCTACGTCCCCGCGAAGGGCGAAGAGGAGAAGCTCGCCATCCTGGGTCGCGACGTAGCGGAGCTGCTCTCGACCATCGATCACAACCTGGTGTCTGGGCCGCGCGACGCGCGCTTCCAACGCAAGGTGCTCTACGACAACCTCCCCATCGAATGTCTTCCGCAGCTGCGTGAGCGCGCCGCCAAGGCGTCACAGCTGTTGCTCGAAGACCTCGACGCGCACATGCGTGATTTCGATCGCGACGTCGATCCGACGATCGGCGGAAGCGGTCGCGCGACGGCCTCGGTAGGCATCTACTTCTACGAGGACGTCGCGTCGGACGAGACGTGACGAGGAAAACCGCCATGAAGAACCTCCCCACTCGCAAGACTGCAGATCGCTGGATGACCTCGTTTGGAATCGTCCTGGCCAGCTTCGCCCTCGCCTGCGGCATGACACAGAGCGGTGGCAGCGACGGCGACCAACTCGCCGAGGGCGGCATCGGTGGCACCGGCTACACACAGGGGCCGATCACCGACTTCGGAAGCATCTTCGTGAACGGCATCGAGTGGTTCCTCAATGCGGCGGAGATCGTGTTCGACGGCGTGGCCGGGGTCGAAGCCGACCTGCGAATCGGCATGGTGGTGCGAGTCGAAGGCGAGATCGATCGCGAGGCGGGCACGGGCGAGGCGACGCGCGTCTACTTCGACGACGACCTCGAGGGTCCCGTCGAATCGATCGAAGAGGTCGGCGACACGGGCCTCATCAAGGAACTCACGATCCTGGGCATGAAGGTCTGGATCGAGGACGGCCGCACCCGCTTCGACGACGACGAGGGCGCGAATCCCGGCTTCGGCTTCGACACGATCGCGGTCGACGACCTCGTCGAGGTGAGCGGACTGATCGACGCCGCGGGCGTGATCCGCGCGACCCACGTCGAGTACGAGGGGGAACTCGTGCTCGGAACCAGCGAAGTGGAACTGCGCGGCGAGGTCGAGAACTACAACGGCACCGACCGATTCGAGATCGGCGACATCGAGGTGCGCTTCGACGGGACGACGGAGCTGGAAGATCTGCCCGGCGGCATTGCGAACGGCCTCTTCGTCGAAGTCGAGGGCGTTTTGGAAGCCGTTGACCGTGTCTTTGCGCATGAGATCGAACGCGAAGACGAGATCGACGACGACGATCGCGACGATTTCTACATCAGCGGCTACATCACCGAGTTCACCAGCGAGAGCGACTTCGTGGTGGCGGGCTACACCGTCGACGCGACGCTCGCCGAATACGAAAACGGCAACCCGACCCTGCTCGAGGTGGGCGTCTGGATCGAGGTCGAAGGCGAACTCACGGGCGGGGTCGTGCAGGCCAGCGAGATCGAGTTCGAGGGGCTCGAGGTCGCGGTCGCGGCCGCCATCGCGGAGCCCGCGGATATCGATGTGGCCGGCGGGATGTTCGTCCTGCTCGGCGTCGAGATCGTGATCACCGCATCGACCGAGCTCGAAGACGACGTGCATGGCGTCGAGCCGCTCACCCTCGGAGATCTCGCGGCCGACGATTTCATCCGCGCCAAGGGCGTATCCGACGGTGCGGGGCGACTGATCGCGAGCGAGGTGAAACGTCGCGAGGTCGAGGACGTCGAGCTGCAGGGCCCCCTCGATGCGATCTCGGCCGACGAGTACGTCGTGCTCGGGCAGCCGATTCCGATCACGAGTGCGACGAGGTTCGAACTCGACGATGTCGAGGTCGACCGCAGCGTCTTCGAGGCCGCCGTGGGCATCGGCGATCGGGTCGACGTGAGCGACGAAGAAGACGGCGACCCCAGCGCCATCGACTTCGCGAACCGGATCGAGAACGAGAGCGACGATTGATCGGCGCGGCGCCACCCGGCGCCGGAATGCGCTATTCGATCGGCGGATGAACGACTTCACCGATCGCATGCTGCGGGCCGCGCGACTCGACGTCGATCTCTACGAGGAGGTCGAGGCCGATCGCGAGAGCGTGGTGCAGGCCGGTTGGGTCGTGGTGCTCTCGAGCGTTGCGGCGGGCATCGGTGTCACGGGGCTGTCCGGCCCCGTTGATCTCTTGCTGGCGAGTGTGGCCGCGCTGCTCGGCTGGGTGATGTGGGCCGCGCTGATCTACTTCATCGGCGCGAAGCTCCTGCCGGAGCCGCAGACGCGCTCCGATCTCGGCGAGCTGCTTCGCACCCTCGGCTTCGCGAGTGCGCCGGGCATCCTGCGCGTGCTCGGCATCGTCCCGCTCCTCGGCCCGCTGCTCGTCGTGCTGGTTTCGCTCTGGATGCTCGCCGCGATGGTGGTCGCCGTGCGTCAGGCCCTCGACTACGAGAGCACGATGCGCGCCATCGGCGTCTGCCTGCTCGGTTTCGTGAGTCAGGCCCTCGTGCTGGCGATCTTCCTCGGCGACTAGAGCGTTCAGCCCAGCTTCAACGCCTCGGCGGTCCGTTCGATGAAGGCGATGCCGTTGTCGACGGCCGAGCCGGCTTCGCTCGCGGCGAATTCCGTGAAGCCCTGCATGACGGCGAGGCGCGAAACGCCGAGATCCTCGTACCGCTTCACCGTGTCGGGATCGACCGGGCCGGGGGGCGTCACGGTGATCTCGAGCTCACCGAGTTCCGCTGGACGTTCGACGTGCTTGGCCGCTTCTTCGAGCCCCCGCAGCTGCTCGGCCGTGGCTTCGAGGTCCTGGAAGAAGCCGTACCAGCCATTGCCCTGACGCACGGCTCGACGATGGGCCGCCGGCGACATGCCGCCGATGATGAAGGGCGGGTGGGGTTGCTGGATCGGTCGCGGGTTCGACTGCACGCCGTCGATCTGTGTGAAGCGCCCCGAGAACCTGGGCTGTTCCTGGGTGAAGAGCGTGCGGATGGCTTCGATGTGTTCGCTCACCCGGGCTCCGCGTTCTTCGTACGGCACGCCGATGACCTCGAACTCCTTCGGCACATAACCCACGCCGATCCCGAAGAGCAGGCGCCCTTCCGAGAGCACGTCGATGCTCGCGAGCTCCTTCGCGAGCACGACCGGGTTGCGCTGGGCGAGCAGGATGATCCCGCTGCCGAGTTTGATGCGCGTGGTCGCGGCGGCCGCGAACGCCAGGGTCGCCACCGTGTCCACCATGCGGGTCTCGGGAGGAACGGGGGAGGGGGGAACCTGGGGATCGACGACCACCACGTGTTCGCCGGTCCAGAGAGATTCGTAGCCCGCATCTTCCGCCGTCTTCGCGAGGCGAAGGATCGCTTCGCGGGTCGAGAAGGCGCCGGTGTTCATCCCGAAGAAACCGATCTTCATGTGCTTCTCCTTCGTTCTTCCTCGCGGCGGCCCCGTCGCGCCCACGCGTGGCCCTCATTGGATAGACGAAGTCGCGATCGCATCACGCTCGCTTCCCGCTGGAGCATTCGCGGCAGATCGGATGTGAGAACGAAGTCAGCCGATCGCGGGCGCGGGGAGGCTTCCGACGCTCGGCGCCTGCGGGTGAAGATCCCGAGCAGAATCACCGATGTAGACGATCGTGAGCCGATCCGAATCGAGCCCCTCGAAGGGCACCCTCCTGTTCTGCGACAGCGTGCCCGAGCGGCGCGTCCGGCTGGCGCGTGTGCTGCGCGAGGCCGGCTTCGAAATCGAGGAGGTCGCATCATCCGGCGCGGCCCTCGCGGCCGTTGAGCAGGAGACCCCCGCCCTCGTCCTCACCGTCGTCGCGGGTTCGAGCAGCGACCCCTTCTCGTTCTGCGAGATGATCTCGAGTCGGCGTCAGTGGGACACGCCCCCGGTGATGATGCTCTTCGAGCGCGAGGATCTTCACCTGTGTGATCTCGCGATTCACGCGAAGGCCGCGGACATCGTCGCGATACCGTGCCCCGACGCCTGGCTGGTCTCGCGCGTTCGCCATCAACTGGCGCATGCGCTCAACCGGCGTGAGATGATGCGGACCGCGATCGCCCATTCGCACGCCGAGCGCCTCGCGCACATCGGCAGCTGGGAGTGGAACACCGACACCAACGAGATGCGCTGGTCCGACGAGACCTACCGGGTACTCGGTTTCCAGAATGGAAGCGTCGAGCCCACCCACACGAACTTCTGGCAGCGCGTGCACCCCGAAGATCGCGGCAAGGTGCAGGATCAGGCCGGTGACGCCCTCGACCTTGCGGGGAGCTACACCGTGCAGCACCGGCTCCAGATGCCCGACGGAAGCGTGCGCCACGTACAGCAGCAGGGTGCGCTGATCGTCGGCGACGGGCGGCGTGAGCGCTGGCTCGCCGGGTCGATCCAGGACGTGACCCAGCAGCGCCTCGATCAGGAACGCATTCGTTACCTCGCGAACTACGACAGCCTGACCGGCCTCGCGAATCGTCGCCTCTTCGGCGAGCAGCTCGATCGGGCGGTCGCCTCGGCGAAGCTCGACAATCGACACATTGCCCTTCTCTACATGGATCTCGACAAGTTCAAGCGCGTCAACGACACCCTGGGCCACTCGGCGGGGGACCAGTTGCTGCGGCACGTCGCAAATCTGCTGCGCTCCCACATCCGCGGCGACGATGTCGTCGGGCGTCCCGAGCGCCCCTCACGTATGGCCGACGTGTCGCGCCTCGGCGGCGACGAGTTCCTGATCCTGCTCGCGGACATCTGCGAACCCGAGGATGCAGGGGAAGTGGCCGCACGCATCCTCGAAGCGCTTCCCCACTCCGTCACCATCGAGGGTCACCAGGTCTCGACCATGGGGAGTATCGGGATTGCGGTCTTTCCCGAGGATGGTCTCGACGGCGAGACCCTGGTCCGCCACGCCGATACCGCGATGTACCACGCGAAGGAATGCGGCCGCGGCAACTACAAGTTCTTCTGCCACAGCATGAACGAGGCAGCGCAGCGCAGGATGCTGGTCGAGAGCCGGCTTCGCATCGCCCTCGAGAACGGCGAAGTCGGGGTCCACTATCAACCAAAACTCGGGCTGCGCGACGGGAAGATCTACGGCATGGAGGCGCTTGCGCGCTGGAACGATCCCGAACTCGGCGGGATCAGCCCGCGCGAGTTCATCTCGCTCGCCGAAGAGACGGGGCAGATCCTCGCGCTGGGGAACCAGGTGTTGCTTGGAGCTTGTCGTTTCGCACGGCGCCTCCTGCGCGAACACGGTCTGCGGTTCACGGTCTCGGTCAACGTTTCGAGTCAGCAGTTCTCGCGTGACGACTTCCGTCAGGTCGTGGCCGACGCACTGCAGGAGACGGGCCTCGATCCCGCGCAACTCGAACTCGAGATCACCGAGAGCCTGATGCTGCAGGACGACGAGGCGACGGCGATCATGATGCGCGATCTCAAGGCGATGGGGGTGGCGATCTCGCTGGACGACTTCGGCACCGGCTACTCGTCCCTCAGCTACCTCACGCGCTTTCCCCTCGACACCGTGAAGCTCGACCGCTGCTTCGTGCGCGACGTTGCGAGCGACCCCGCCGCGGCGGGGGTGGCCTCTTCGGTGATCGCTCTGGGGCACAGCCTCGGGCTGAGCGTGGTGGCCGAAGGCGTCGACGTCGAAGAGCAGCGCGAGATCTTCACCGAGTGGGGCTGCGACGGCCTGCAGGGCTTCCTGATCAGCGCGGCCATGCCGGACGACGAATTCGAACACTTCGTGCTCGACTTCAACGCGCGCGCCGCGCAAGCCGATGGAACCGACGACAAGCCCGACGACTGATCTCTCAGCGCTCGTAGCGCTCCAGGAAGGCTCGGTGTTGATCCGAGCTGCCGATCATCACCAGGGTGCCGCCGATCGGTAGCTCGGTGGTCGCCGGGGGGTTGGTGATCGATCCGTCGTCCTGGCGCACCGCGATCACGTTGAGCCCGGTCTTTGCGCCGATCTTGCTGTCGATCAGGGTCTTGCCGGCGAGGGCCTTGGGCACGGGTTCGATGAAGAGTTCGGTGCCCTCACCGATGATCACCAGTTCGCGCTTTTCGATCAGCGAGACGATCGTCTTCACCGCCAGCGCCACGTGGCTCAGTGCGAAGTCGGCCCCCGCGCGCCGGATTGCTGCGAGGTTCCACTCGTGGGTGATGCGACTCACGATGTGGGCGCTCGGGTTGAGCTTGCGGCAGTAGACGGCGAGGAAGATGTTGATCGCGTCGGAGTTCGTCGTCAGCAGCACCGAGGGTGCGTCAGTCAGCCCGGCGTTCATGATGGATTGGAGGTTCGCGCCGTCGCCGATCACCACGCGGTCGGCGATCGCCTTCAGTTCCTCTTCGAGATCACAGTTCGAGTCGAGGATGGTCACGCTCGCCTGGCGTTCTCGAAGCGCCGAAGCGGCGGCGCAACCGACGGTGCCGCCACCGATCACGAGCACCGGGTTCTCATTGGCCTGGTAGATCGTGAAGAAGGAATCGAGTTCGGTGAGTTGCTCTTCGGTGCCGACGATCACTGGCACGCTGTGTTCCGAGAGCTTGGTTTCGGGATGCGCGGGCGTCAGCTCGCCGCCTTCCCAGACCGCCACGATCGAAAGGCCTGTGAGCTCGCGCAGGCGCGTTTCGCGCACCGTCTTGCCCGGGAGCTTCGTGCCGTTGATGGGGAACTCGGCGATCGCGAGATCTTCGAAGTGCCCGATGCGATGGGCCTGTCGGGTTCCCACCGTCACCCGATTCGCGATGTGTTGCCCGAGCTGATGCTTGAGGGGGAGGGTCTGGGTCGCCCCCGAAAGGGTCAGCAGATCCACCGAGTCGAGATTGGCCGCGAGGGCCACGATCGGCACATCGGGTGCGAGCTCGCGCACGGTGAGGGTGATGTTGGTGTTCGAGGCGTCGCTGCGATTGGCCAGCACCATTCGCGCGTCCTCGACCCGCAGGGCCGCCCAGGTGCCCTCGATCTCCGAAGACGCCATCACCACGGAGACGCCATCGCCGTGCAGCTGTGCTGCTCGGTCGGGGTCCGGCTCGATCACGTAGTAGGGGATATGCAGTTCTTCGAGGCGGTGGATCAGGGAGGTGGCGATCTCGTCGTAGTCGCAGATGATGACGTGATCCCGCGTGCCCTCGGGTGCCTCGCGCGGCGCCCGCAGGCGAACCTGGGCTTCGAGCCACGGGGCATAGAAGAAACGGATGAACGTGAAGGGCAGCATCACGAGGAGCATCACGATGCCCCAGATCAACACCACGATCGTGAAGCCGCGCCCGAGATCGCTGTCGAAGGTGATGTCCCCGAAGCCCAGGGTGCTCATTACGGTGAGCGTCCAATAGAGCCCCGTCAGCCACGAATGCTCCTGCCCCTCGTAGACCATGATGAGGTGGAAGAGGATCGAGCAGAGCGCGATCGAGGCGAGCAGGAGTGCGGTGTAGGAGGCGAGCGCGCGAAGGTTCCGCCTCATCTCATGCTGGCCGAGGATGTACACCAACTCAGACGGCAAGAATTTCATGGCGGGCGGGAGTGTATCGCTTTCGCAGGAAAAGCCGTCTTCGGTCCAGCTCGGTTCAGGGCTTCGCAGCCCGCGTCAGATCCGGCAACAGCTTCGCGCGAATCCACTCGTAGTCGGGCTTTCGCTCGAGGGCCCGGAGATAGCTGGCCCGTGCCTTCTTCTTCTTGCCACCGCGCGCGAGCGCCTGGCCCAACCAGGCATCGGCATCGAGATCGCCCCAATTGGGCCAATGTGTCGCGTCGCCCCGGGCGTCGAAGAGGGTGCGCGCGGCCTCGAAGTGTTCGCCCGCCGGTTCGTGTCCTCCGCCGAACATCGAGGGTGCGTGAAACAAGATGACGCCCCACTGGAGTCGGGCGCGCGGATGTTCCGGGGCCTGTTCGGCGGTCTCCTTGGCGATGGCGTAGGAAGCACGGCCGTCGCGCATGCGCGCGAACATGCTTCGGGTTGCAGCTTCGCCGATCAGGGCGCTCTCGAGGACTCGCGCCTCGACGTCCTTCGGATCGCGTTCGAGGAGCCAGGCGGTGTGGCTACGGGCCCGCTCG
>JANQEL010000043.1 GCA_028278345.1 Myxococcota bacterium | reverse complement strand
ACGATCGACCCTACGGGAAGATCGAGGACGGTCTGCCGCGCTGGCACGAGGGCCTGCGCAACAAGGAATACAAGACGATCGGTACCAAGCTCTCCCAACCGGGCGTGGCCTTCGTGCCGGACACGAAGATCGGTCGCGACATCGCGTGGAAGGATCTGGTGGATGGCTGGGGGTTCAGCTGCGTGGTGCTCGCGAACGGCGCCTGGCGCGATCGCTCCCTACCCATCGACGGGGCCGAAGAGTGGGTGGGCAAGGGCCTCATCTACCAGAACCCCTTCGTGATCGCCTTCAACCATGCCGAGGATCCCCGCTACGAGGGCGAAACCTTCGATGTGATCGACGACAGCATCGTGGTGGGTGGGGGCCTCGCCTCGATCGACGTGGCGAAGATCGTGACGCTGACCACCACGCGGCAAAAGCTCGCCGAGCGTGGCATCGAAGTGAGCATCACGGAGCTCGAGGTGAAGGGCATTCCCAAGACGCTCGCCGCCCACGATCTCGCCTGGGAGGATCTCGGCCTCAACGGCTGCACCATCTACTACCGACGGCGCCAAGAGGACATGCCGCTGGTGGAGATCCCCGACGACGCGCCGCCCGAACGCGTCGAGAAGATCAAGAAGTCGCGGCGCACGATGCTCGACAAGGCCATGCAGAAGTTCCACATCAGAGTGGAGCCGCTCTCCGCACCCGACGCCCTGATCATCGAGAACGATCGGGTGGTGGGGCTCCGCTTCCGGCGCACGAAGCTCGAGGAGGGTCGCGTCAAGATGACCGACGAGACCTACGAGCGGCGGGGACCGGTGGTGATCAGCTCGATCGGCAGCATCCCCGAAGCCATCGAGGGTATTCCGATGAAGGGCGAGCTCTTCGACTTCGCGGACTGGACCTACGGTCGGCTCGACGACTTCCCCACCGTCTTCTCGGTGGGCAACGTGGTGACGGGCAAGGGCAACATCGTCGCATCGCGCAAACACGCCTCGCAGGTCTCGCAGGAGGCCATCGAGGCCTACCTCGGGGTCGGCGAGGAGGGTGCGGAAGCGGCGGTCGACAACCCGGTTACCCATCAAGCGGGTGCCACCGCCGACGCGATCGCCGAACACCTGGCGGCCGGCCAGGCGCTCGACGCCGAGGGCATCGCGGCGGTCGATGCGCGCGTACACGAGCGCCAGAAGGCGGTCGGCTACGAGGGTGACCTCGCAGCCTGGCTGGAGCGGGTGGGCACACCCTGCTGAACTCGGACCCGCCGCGGGCTCGGTGAGACACCGCGCGCCGTCGGCGCGCGCCCGACCCGGG
>JANQEL010000022.1 GCA_028278345.1 Myxococcota bacterium | reverse complement strand
ACCATGTCGTTGAAGTGCGGGTGCGTGCGCCAGTGGGGCTCCATCTCGCGCAGCACGGTCACGTAGTACTGCGCCAGCGAGACGCCCTTCTTGCGCCCGGAGATCCAGCGGCCGGTCTTCTCGCTGCGGCGCCAGAGCCGCCAGATCTTCTCGCCGTCCGCGTCGACGTCGATCTCGCCGGTCTCCTCGTCGTAGCCGGCGAACATGAGGTCCAGCGCGCGGTGGTGGATGCGGACCTTGCGGTTCTTGTTCTTCTCGTCGAAGTGCGGGTCGCTCTTCGACACTTTCTCCGCGACCGTGTCGAGCAGCCCGTAGACGAAGCGGTAGACTCCCTCGTCGAAGTCGCCGGGGTTCTCGGTGCCCATCGACGCGGCCTCGATCGGGAACTTCTCGGCCTCGAAGCCGAGCCGCATCGTCCCGATGTGGCAGGTGCCGCACCGGTCGACCTTCTTCGGCATCGAGAACTCGTAGTTGTCGACGAGGTGGTCGAGGACGACCTGCTCCACCTTGGTCGGCGGCGCGAGGAAGTCGAGAAGCGGGATCTCGCGCAGCGGGCTGTAGCCCTTCTTCTTGTCGATGTTCCCGGCGAGGAGCTCCATGCGCTTGAGCTCCGCGTTCGCGCGCGCCTCGGCCTCCGCCGCCTCGACGTCCTTCTCGAGGTCCTTGCGCTGCGCGATCAGCGACTTGAGCTGGCGATCGGCGCGATCGACGTCCTCCTTGAGCCGCAGCTCGGTGTCGCGCTCGCGGCGGTACTTGGCGCGCCAGTACTCCAGCTCCTCCGGCGTGGAGGCCTCGTGGACGTGGAACTCGGCCTCGCCCGTGAACTGCTTCTGCGCCTTGTACTCGTAGTCGGCGTCGTAGTGGATGCCGCGCTGCTCGGCGATGGCCTCGTCGAGGCGCGCGATCTCGGCGGAGGAGTCGCGGTCGCGCGCCTTCACCGCCTTCGAGCGCTGCTTGGCGATCCGCGCGCGTTCCTTCTGCGTGCGCGTCTCGAGGATGAACTGCTCCAGCGCGAACCGCCGGGCCTCCCACTTCATGTTCGCGCGCTGGTCGCTCTTCCAGGGACGGTCGAAGTCCTTCCAGATGAGCGCGAGGATGCCGATCATCAGCGCGATCGAGGAGAGGGCGAAGAGCTTCAGCAGGAAGCGCTGGTTGTAGAGGAACCCGGGATCGTTGTTGACGGAAGACGGTCGCTTCGACACGCCAAACCACCTAGAGGTTGATGAAGTACTCCGGGATGTAGACCACGTACTTCAGGTTGAAGAGCCAGCGGCCGAGCATCTTGATCGGCATCGACACCATGAAGAGCAGCAGGACGGTCACGACCGAGAAGCGGACCAGGTCGAGCTGCTTGTACAGCTTCCGCAGCACCGTCTTCGCGAGGAGCAGCGGCCCGAAGAGCATGTAGACCGCGACCAGGAAGATGCCGGGCGCCTCGCGGAGCGCCCAGTGCTGCGGCAGGCCCTGCTTGAGCATCTTCACCCAGAAGATCTCCGAGATGTTGATGTTCATGAGCGGGACCTGCTTGTGCGGATCCCAGTACTCGTAGGGCCCGAAGAAGTTCCAGTTCGCGCCGCGGAGGAACGTGCCGATCGTGATCAGCACGATCCAGAAGATGATGAAGCCGAACAGGTAGACGCCGATCGCGAAGGGGCGCTCCTTCAGCGTGTAGTAGCCGTTGCCGCGCGGGTTGGTGTCGATGTACGGGATCGCCATCAGGCCGACGACGATCAGCGTCGGGAGCACCACCCCCGCGTACCACGGG
>JANQEL010000275.1 GCA_028278345.1 Myxococcota bacterium | reverse complement strand
CGCAGCCTCGCGGGTCGTCTTCCCGACGGTTTCGTTGCCGAGCTGCGGGAGATCATCGAAGAGATGCACGCGCGCGGCGTGGTGCACCTCGATCTGCGCCACCGCAGCAACGTGCTCGCCGATGGCGAGGGGCACCCCGTGTTGATCGACTTCGCCTCGGCGGTCTTCGCGCGACCCGAGGGCGTGGTGGCGCGCTTCCTCTCGCGGATCGACGCGATGGCCCTGCGCAAGTGGGGCCGAAAGCTCGGTCAGCCCGAAGGCGTGAGTTCGCCTTCGAGCTGATCGTCTTCCTCGGCTTCGCCTGGATCGTCCGCACCCTCGATCCGCCAGCGCCCTTCGAGGTAGGTGACGCCCTTCGACTTGCCGAGGCTCACCCCCGAACCGTAGATGTCGCTGTCGATCACCTCGAGCCGGGTCGCGCACTCGATGAAGTCGCGCCGGCCGTTCGCGCCGCCGGTCGAGATGGAGAGGGCGAGAGGGTAGCTCCCTGGGACGAGGGGGATGCGATCGAGTTCGAGGGTGGCGACCTCACGGTGGCTGCGCGGTTCCTTGATACCCGCGCAGCTCATGTAGGTGTTGATGTCGCAGATCCAGCGGTCCTGCTCGTCCTTCACGATCAGACCGATGGTGGTGCCGCGCACATCCGACATGCCCTCGACGTGGACGCGCAGGAAGATCTTCTCGCCGATCTCGAAGCGGGTCTTCGGTCGCATCTGTGCGTCGAGGAGTTCGAGCTTGCGCAGGATGAGGTCGCGTCGACCGTAGGGGTTGGTGCGTTGGGCCAGATCGAAGACGCCTTCGGCGATCTGCTGCGACTCCGCTGCCGAGCGGTCGAGGTAGCTCTGGATCAGGGCGCGCGGTTCGCCCGACTCGACGCAGCGCCCTTCGTCGATCAGGATCGCGCGACTGCACAGATTCGAGATCGCCGACATGTTGTGGCTCACGAAGAGCACCGTGCGCCCCTCGTTTGCGATGGAGCCCATCTTGCCGAGACACTTGCGGCGGAACTCGGCGTCGCCGACCGCGAGCACTTCGTCGACGAAGAGGATCTCGGTGTCGAGGAAGGCCGCGACCGCGAAACCGAGGCGCATGCGCATGCCGCTCGAGTAGCGCTTCACCGGCGTATCGATGTGGGGGCCGATCTCGGCGAAATCGACGATCTCGTCGAAGCGCGAGAGGATCTCGCGTCGGCGCATCCCGAGGATCGCGCCGTTCAGGAAGATGTTCTCGCGCCCCGTGAGTTCGAGGTGGAAGCCCGTGCCGACTTCGAGCAGCGAGCCCACGCGTCCGCGAATCGTGGCGCTCCCCGTCGTGGGGGCCGTGATGCGCGACAGGAGCTTGAGCAGCGTCGACTTGCCGGCACCGTTGCGACCGAGGATGCCGACCACCTCGCCGCGCTTCACTTCGAGGTCGAGGTCGCGCAGGGCCCAGAAGCGATCGTCTGGTTTCGCCTCCCGCGCAGACGAGCCGGTGCTTCGCCGCGCAAGGCCTCGCACTCGCCCCATCACGGCCTCGCGGAAGTTCAGCGCGAGGTCGTGCCCTTCGCCCAGGCGATACGCCTTGCCGAGCCCCTTCGTCACGATGGCGAGTTCGCTCTTCACCGGAACGATTCCTACACCGAGTCGGCGAACTTGCGTTCGACCCGGTGGAAGTAGGCGAGGCCCAGGTAGACGAAGGCGAGGGTGGCGGGAAGCCCGAGGAGCAGCAGGGGCCAGGGGGGCGTGGCGTCGATCATCTGGCTCTCGAGCAGCGCCCAGCGAAACCCTTCGAGCACGCCTACCATCGGGTTCAACGCGTAGGCGTAGCGCCAGGCGCCCCATTGCTCGGGCAGGGCGTCGAAGGGCAGCAGCACCGAGGCGTACATCCAGACCTGGACGAGGAAGGGGACGATGAAGCGCACGTCGCGGTAGCGCACCGCGAGGGCGCTGAGTCCGCTCCCCACCCCGGCGGCCGAGACGAACATCAGCAGCCAGAAGAGGGGCACCAGTGCGAGGTTGCCGCCGAGACCGATGCCGCCCACCCACAAGACGCCGAGCATCAGCGCGAAGGCCACGGCGAAGTCCACGCCGCTCGAAAGGCACGCACCGATCGGGATGAACAGGCGCGGGAAGTAGACCTTGGTGAGCAGATGCGACTGCGACACCAGGGATTGACTCGAACTCGTGAGCGCCCCTGCGAAGTACTGCCAGGGCACCAGGGCGCAGAGATAGAAGACGAAGGGATCGATCCCATTCGAGGGGAGCTTCGCGACCTTCCCGAAGATCACCCCGAAGATCAGCATCTGGGTGACGGGCACGAGTACCGCCCACGCGATGCCGAGCAGGGTCTGCTTGTAGCGGACCTTGATGTCGCGCCAGACGAAGAAGTAGAGCAGGTCGCGGTACTGCAGGTATTCGCGCGAGAAGGCGGAGAGCGAGCGCGGGGTCGAGCGGATCTCGGTGATCGGAACGTCGGGGGCCGTCATTGCCTGCCTCCGAGCACCCATCTTGCTGCGGCCTTCACGAGAGAGCGCAAGGCGACGCGGGGCACGCCGAGGGCCGTGGTCTCCCGGCGATACGTCGGGTAGTGGCGAACGATGGCCAGTGCCCCGAGCAGGTCGCGCGGGCGTCCCGTCGTGCGAGCCAGCAGGAGCGCGGCGTGCATCTGCATCGTCCCCGGAGTCACGTTCGGAACGCGCGGGCACAGCCGACAGAAGTCGGGCAGGGCTTCGCCGCGCAGCAGCGCCCGCCGCAAGCCCACGTAGTTCGATCCGCCCCACACGGCGTCGAAGCCCGCGACGTCGGCATTCCCCATCTCGACGTTGCGCCCCGTCGACGAACAACACAGACCCACGCTGCCGTTGATCCCGACGAAGGGTTTCTCGAAGGGGAAGAGGCAGAGCTTGGTCTGTCCCTTCGCTGTGGGGGCATGGGGTTCGTCGTCGAGGTCGCAGCCGCCGTCGACGAGGTTGCGATAGGGCTCGTTGGCCTGGAGATCGATCCCTCGTACAACAGCACGGGTGCGGGCCTGCTGCCAGATCTCGCGCAGGCGGGGCGCATCGTGCACGAGGCTCTGGCCCACGGTGTGTTCCATGCCCGCGGCTTCGCGCTCGATCAGGCTGCTGAGGGTCACGCTGTCGGCGCCGAGGTCGGCGGCGAGATCCACGAAGTCCGGGAACTCGTCGATGTTCTTCTTCATGCCGACGAAGGAGATCTGCAGTCGCGGGACGCTGGCTCCGCGCGCTTCGCGCAGTGCGACCACCGCGGCGAGGTTTGCCTTCACGTCCTCGAAGCGGGCCCCGCGCATGATGCCTTCGGCGGTCTCGGCCGTGGCGCCGTGGAGCGAGACCCGGATCACGCGGATGCCCGATTCGAGCAGACGTTCCCGCGTCTTCTCGACGAGGGGGGTTCCGTTCGTGATGACGAGGATGTCAGAGGTGTGGGCCCGGGCGATCTTCGCGAGCTCCGGCCAGCGCGGGTGGGTGAAGAACTCGGCCCCGCCGCCGCTGAAGATCACCTGTCGAACCTTCGTCGACCCCGCGAGGCGCCGCTCGAGTACCTCGGGTTCGAGCTGGGGCATCGCGCGCACCGACCATCCCTGGTCACTGCGCACACGGTGGAAGTCGCACATCTCGCAGACCACGTTGCAGCGACCCGTGGGATCGAAGGTGATGCTCACGGGGTGGTCGGTCCAAAGTGAGAGTCTCTCTTCGACGGCACTCGCGAACTCGATGTCCGCACCGTCCGCATCCGAGGCCGCGGTGATCGCGTCCGCAGTCGCCCGCGGCGAGAGACGGAAGCGCTCGAGGAAGTCCTCGAGTTCCGGATCCGGGCGGTCGGGGGCGCTCACGCTCGGGCTCCCGTGTTCGCGCCGTCGCTCGCCTTACGGGCGGCAGCATCCCTGGCCGCCTGGGCGCGCAGGAAGCGCCGGCGTTCGGTCGCGATGCGCAGGAACCAATCGAGGCGCCGGGCCAGCAGTACGAGCTGCCCCATCACGCGACGCGCGTGGATCAACAGGCGGTCCAGCACGCTGAACTGGCCGGCGGGTGTGGAGTCGCCTTCGCTGAGCTTCTTCGAAAGCGTTCCGTAGTACATGCGCTTCACGAGATAGCCGGGCTCCATGCGCGCACGGGTCACCAGGTGGTAGACCGAAGCGCCGGACACGAAGCGCCGCATGAACTCCGAGCGCCCGAGGTACCACTCCTCGCCCCCCACCAGCGAGTCGCCCTTGCGGCCGAGCTGGGTATCGAAGCTTCGCGCCTCGAAGACGGCGCGCGACGCACCGACGTTGGTGCCGAGGAAGTACTCCCCGTCGTCGAGCCAGCGGTCGTGAGGGCCGAAGTGCTTGAGGGACCAGCAGGGCCACCAGCTGTACTCGAGTTCGGGCGGCGGCATGCTGTCGAAGTGGGGATGCACGTTGCCGCCGATCACGTCGGGAGCGTGGTTCGCGATCGCGTCGAGGTAGTGCTCGACGAGGCGCGGGCTCGCCGTGGCATCGTCGTCGATGAAGAGGATGTAGTCGCCGCGGCTCTCGGCGATCGCGCGATTACGCGCGTGGGAGAGACCGAGCTGGGGTTCGACGACGACCCGCACCCGCGTTTCGGGGCGCTGCACGCCCTCGGCCACACGGTGCATGTCCGCCGCGGCCTCGGGATCGTTCTCGATCACCAACACCTCGTACTGCGACGGGTCGGCGCTCTGGCAGACCAGGCTCCACAGGGTGTCCGAGATGCGGTCGGCCCCCGCCAGGCTGCAGATGCAGATGCTGAGGACGGGTTCCTTCACGCCTCCCTCCGTTCGGCGAAGAGCATGTCGAAGGGCACGCGTTCGAAGACCTCGAGCTTGCCGCCCTCGGTCGCGTTGATCACGCGGCGCCCGGCGCGGCGGAACTCTTCCTCGGCGCGTTCGTAGGCGAGCTGCATGCGATCGGTGCGCGGGGCGTGCCAGCGCTTGCCCTTGCCGAAGTAGTCAGGGTGGAAGTGGTTGGGGTCGTCGGAATGCGACGTCCACTCGTTCGGGTTCTCGCCCTTGCTCACGTCGGCGGGCTCGGCGTAGTTGTGGTCGAAGCCGACCAGGATCACCGGATCGAACTCCATGTAGTACGCGAGCTGCAGGCAGAGGTAGGAGACCGTTCCCCCGACCCACAGACAGTGGGCGGCGTCGTGGCTGAAGTTCGGGAAGTCGCGGTACTGCGAGTAGTCGTAGAGCACGTTGGCGTGGTGGACTTCGCCGTGCTCGCGAATGCGCTTCTTGTAGACGTCGCCGTAGATCTTGGTCGTGCCTTCGAGGGCGGCGATCTCCTCCGCGCGGTCTTCGACCACGAGGGCGTCTTCGACCACGTAGAAGGTGGGCAGGAAGCCCAGCCAGTCGTCGATCAGGTAGATCCCGTTCACGCCGAAGGTCACTTCGTCGCGCAGCAACTCGGGATCGACGGCCTTGAGCGACGGTCCCCCGCCCATGATCACGCAGCGTCTTCCGCGTCCGCTTCCGCGCAGGGCTTCGATGCCGGGTACCGGGCGCAGATGTTTCGCACGCCAGCGGAAGTAGCGGTGTCCGCCAACGGCGCGCGTCAGCAGGAAGCGTGACAGGCGACGCCAGAGGGTGGGTTCCGAAGGGACCATGGTGCCTGGCCCATCGACTCCACGAGGCGGCAACTTGAGACGCCATGCCTGTGTCCGCGCTTGAGCTTGGAGAGCGGATTGCCGATGCAAGAAGGCGATTTGCCTTTCGCGCGATTCGCTCGTCCACGCGTCGCGGGAAGGTCGAGGAGAGAATCCGTTGAACCAGATCCAGGTGCTCTCGCCGAGCGTCCTCGATGAAGTGCCCGAGCGCCTCGCCGAGATGCGCGATGTCGTCGACACCCTGCGTACGCCTCGTGGCTGGCACTACTACATCGATCTGTGCTGGCTCGCGAGAGAACTCGCGCCCACGCCCGGTCTCTCGGTGCTCGACGCGGGCGCGGGCAACGGCGTGCTGCAGTGGTGGCTCGCCCAGACGGGCGTCGACGTACTGAGTGTCGACGGACAGCGCCGGGCGCATCCCGGGCTGCGCTTCGAGCAGTGGTGCGCGCATCGCGATGGCGACAACACGCCGGGCTACCGCCGCCTTCCCGCCCGCAGCTACCTGCCGCCGCTGCGCTTCTGGCGACGACACGCCTGGCACGAAACCGCACGCGCACTGAGAAGCACCCTGGGTCCGCTGCCGCCGCAGTATTCCGGCTCGGTCACCTTCCTGACGCGAAGCCTCGCGGAGCTATCGGGGATCGCCTCGGAGTCCCTCGACGCAATCGTTTCGATCTCCGCTCTCGAGCACAACGACCCGGAGGTCCTGGCCGTCGTGGTGCGCGAACTCGAGCGCGTGCTCAAGCCGGGCGGGTGCATGATCGCGACGGTGAGCGGAAGCCGTGGTGAGGATTGGTATCACGAGCCCTCCCACGGCTGGTGCTTCAGCGAGAAGACGATCGCCGAGTGCTTCGGCCTCGAGAGCTACGAGAGCAACTTCGCCGAGGTCGAAACCCGCTTCGACGAACTCGTCGCCTGCACCTTCCTGCGCGACGACCTGCCGCCGTTCTACTTCAAGGGCGCAGACAACGGGATGCCGTGGGGCGAATGGGATCCCCAATACGTTCCGGTAGGCGTCGTCAAGCGCAAGCCATGAGCGCGGCGATCTCCGATTCGTCCCATCCGCCGAACTTCCTCGGCATCGGGATGCAGAAGACGGGGACCACCTGGCTGTACGAACACCTGCGCCGCCATCCAGAGGTCTATCTGACGCCGCGCAAGGAATTGCGCCATCTGATGGAGATCGCGAAGGCGGAGGTTTCGGGCGCCCCGTGCGAGATCCCGCTCTTTCAGCGAATGCGTCGCGGCTACGACCGCGGCTTCCTGGCGCGCAACGCGAAGAAGTTCGCGACGGGAACGCTCACGCGCGCCGACTGGCTCTGGGATTGGCGTCACCTCACCGCACGACACTGCGACGCCCGCTGGTATACCCAACAGTTCGCCCACATCGATGCGCCCGTGCGGGGCGAGATCAGCCCGCAGTACCACCAACTCGACGAGGCCGAGGTCGAAGCGGTGGCGCGGATCTTTCCCGATCTCAGGGTCGTGCTCCTGCTGCGGCAGCCGGTCGATCAGATCTGGTCCCAGGCCCGCATGGTGCTCGCGCGGGAAGAGGGCAGGGCCGCCGATCAGGTGGACCGCGCCGCCTACGAGGTCTTCTTCGATCGCTGGCGCAAGATCAACTTCGATTACACCGCAATCATCGATTGTTGGTCGGCTGCCTTCGGCGAGGCGAACCTCTTCGTGGGCTTCTACGACGAACTCGCTGCCGACCCGGCGGCGCTGTTCGCGCGGATTTGCGAATTCCTCGAGATCGAAAGGCGCGTCGATGCCGCCCTCGAGCGCCCGGTCAATCGCGGTCAAGACGCGCCGATCCCCGAAGCTCTGCGCGCGAAGCTCGAAGCCCAGTGGTCGGGTTGCATCGAGGGCATCGTGGCGCGCTACCCGGCCCTCGATCATTGGCGGGTCGACTGACGAGCGAAGGGGCTGGCTACTCGGGCGGGCGGGGTGCCAGGCGGCCGATGTAGTGGCGGAAGGTCTCGAGGGTGAGGCGCGTGTCGGCCATCGCGCGATGTTCGACCGCGCCGTCGAGCAGCCCGGCGGTCTGCGCCGCCTGTCGCAAGGAGAGTGCGGCCGGGGCCTCGCCGTTCACGAGCGACCAGGTGTAGAAGAGGCTCGCGAGGTCGATCACGTGGTAGTCGAAGGGGTAGGGGATCTCGCAGTTCTTGTAGGCGCGCTCGAGGAAGATCACGTCCATGCGAACGTTCTGCCCGGCGGGCACCACCTTCACGTTCGGCGGCAGGAGTTCGCCGATCTCCGTGAGCACCTGCCGCACCTTCGGTGCCTTCGCCCAGAGAGCTTCGTCGTAGCCGAAGATCTCGGCCGCTTCCTTCGTGATCCGCTCGGGCCGCGCACGCACACGCCACTCTCCCGAACCGAGCTCGCGAAGCCGCGAATCCGTCAGGATGATCGCGACCTCGGTCAGATCGTGAAGCTCGACATCGAGTCCCCCGAATTCACAATCCATCCACGCCAGCACAAAATTCGACAATGAGAAGAACCCGGATTCGCGAGCACCGAAAACCCAGGCGCGCGCAGTGATGAAGAGTGAGAAGGAAGGATGTAACGATGGGGCGGGAGGGCCGCGACGGAGATGAGCCTTCAGCCCAGCGAAGCCGCAAAAGCGGCGCAGCGATAAAGAGATGAGCCTTCAGCCCAGCGGAGCGGCGCAAGCCGCGTAGCGACGAATGGTGCTCCCAACGGGAATCGAACCCGTGTTTGAGCCTTGAGAGGGCCCCGTCCTAGGCCGCTAGACGATGGGAGCAGCCGCCGTTTTCGGCGCGGCGGACTCTGCCACCTGCCCCCTTGCGTGTCAACTGCACCATGGGTGCGCGCGGACACGTCTCGGCCCCGAACAACGACATCCATTCGCTCCGATCCCCTCCCGAGTGCGCGCACCGAGGATCCCCGTGCCCGCACCTCCGGCGTATGCCGGGCTCGCCGTTTCGCGACGCGTCGCGTGAGGGGTGCCACTTCGCGTCCGAGGCGGTGCCGCATCTCGTCACTGCGTTCGTGTCCCCTCGGATGACTTGCGAGACGCTGAGCATTTCTTCGCGAGCGATTTCACGAGCGTTGCTCAAGCGTGCCCCGGGGTTTTGCCGATGGGTGATAAGAGCGCTCGCCACTTGGCACATGGGCTGCACTGATCGGGCGGCAACCAGGCGCGTCGGGCCGTCTCCGGCAGCCGAACAAGTGAATGTCCTGAAGGCACTCCGCCGGACGGCAAACGCGAGAAACGAAAGGTTGATTCAATGAACAAGTTCCTTGGCAAGAGCAAGAAGGGCTTCACGCTCATCGAGCTCATGATCGTCGTGGCGATCATCGGTATTCTGGCCGCGATCGCAATTCCGAACTTCATCCGCTTCCAGCTGAAGGCGAAGACCTCGGAAGGCAAGGTCAACGTGGCTGCGATTCGCACCGCGGAAGAGGCCTACTTCTCCGAGTTCGGCACCTACGTGGCCGGCGCGGTCTCCCCCGCCAACAACGGTGGTACGGCGAAGACCGACTTCACGGATGTCGGTGGCTTCGGCACGATCGGCTGGGCCCCGGAAGGCCAGGTGTACTTCAACTACGAGGTCGTGATCTCGACCAGCGCCACGGCCTACGTTGCTTCGGCCGGTGCTGACATCGACGGCAACGGCGTCGACCAGGCCTGGGGCTATGTCCACCCGGCGCCGGGCGGCACGACGGTCGGCGAAGACGGCACCCTCGGTGCCACGGTCTGCCTCGGTGCGGGTATCCCGGTTGGTGGCGGCAGCGTCTTCAACCAGGTTCTGCCCTGCCACTCGAGCTACGGCCAGAGCGAGTTCTAAGGCCTGAGCGAGTTTGTGGGGAGGGTCGGCCGCGCGCCGGTCCTCCCCCTTTCGCTCTTTTGCCCCTCTGATGCGCAACTCCCTGTAAAGCAACACGCGGCAACACCCGATTCATTCTCATCGAGGCTCCCCTCCGACTCGATTCCCATTTTCCAGGAGATCGCCCCGTGACCATCCAACCCATCGCAGTCCGCCGCAAGAACGGCTTCACGCTGATCGAGCTGATGATCGTCGTGGCGATCATCGGGATCATGGCCACCGTCGCGGTTCCCTCCTTCGTCCGGTACCAGAACCGCGCCCGTCGCGCCGAGTCCTTCGCCAACCTCGCGGCCCTCGCCAAGACCCAGAAGGCCTACTTCGCCGAGTACGGTTTGTTCGTCGGCGCCCAGATGGTGCCCAGCACCGCGACCGGTCAGAACCCCGGCCCCGAGAAGCGCGATAGCGCCACCGTCGCGACCGAGTTTTCGAGCGTGGGTTGGTACCCGGATGGCAACATCTACTACGACTACGACACCAACACCGGTGGCTTCGGTGCGGGTTGTAACTGCGACACCTGCTTCACCTCGACCGCCTATGGCGACGTCGATGGCGACGGCGGGGTGGCGATGATCATGTACACCCACCCCAACGTCGACGAAACCGACGCCTGCACGAGTCTCTACTACGGCGGCGTGGGCATCCCCCAGATCCGAAACGGCAGCACGGTGTATGACGAACCGGTGCTGGTTGCGGGCGGCGACGACTTCTAGTTCGGAGACCCGCTCGAGACACCTCGAACGAGCCCTGGCGCACCGATTCGCGCAACTTGGAAGGGACGGGCCGAGGAACCCGTCGCACCGATCACATCCTGGGGGGGAACGTGAGCATCAACTTCATTCGCACAGGCCTCTGGCTTGCGACCCTGGTGCTCACCTTCGCGGTTCACCAGGCGATCCCGAGCGAGCCGGCCGCGTCGAAGGAAGAGGTCTTCCTGCCGAAGCCCGAGACGGCCAAGCTGGCCTCCCTCGGCTTCGATGCCGTGATCGCCGACTACTACTGGATCCAGGCGATCTACAAGGTCGGCGTCACTCGCGAACGCCCCGCCGAGTTCGCGCCCTACGTCTCCAAGATCATCGACGTGGTGACGACCCTCGATCCCTGGGTGGGGCATCCGTATCGCTTCGCCGCGATCTGGCTGACCGATAGCCCCGAGAGTGTGCGTCGGGGCAACGAGTTCCTGCGGCGCGCCATCGAGCATCACCCCGAGGATTGGCGCAACTACTTCTTTCTCGGATACAACCTTTTCTACTACCTGAACGAGAACGAGGCGGCGGCGGATGCCCTCGAAACCGCCGCCCGGCTCGAGGGGTCGCCTACCTACCTGCCTCGCCTGGTGGCCCGCCTGCGCTCGGAGAACGCCGATCTCGAGAGCGCGGTGATCTTCCTGACCCAGTTGATCGAGTCGAGCGAGTCGGAAGAAGCGGTCGCGCAGTACCAGGGCGCCCTCGACGAGATCGATGTCGAGATCAAGGCCCGCTACCTCGACCGCGCGCGAGAGACCTACGAGGAGCGCGCCGGGCGCGACATCGAGACGGTGCAAGACCTGCTCGATCCCGCGTTCGCGGTGCTCGAAGAGTTGCCGCCCCCGGAGCCGCGTGATCTCCCTGCGGCCATGCACAAGGGCGATCGCTGGATCGTCGACGCCAAGACGGGCCGCATCACCTCGACCTACTACAACCGCCGCTACCGCGTGAACACGCGCGCGAGAGGCGAAGCGTGGGAGGCCGGCGGTTCCGCCCAGGCCCCCGCAGATCCAAAGGAAGCGTTGTGAGTTCGGAAAGCGAAATCGTCCAGATCCAGGACGTCGTGAAGGACTTCCGTCCCGGTTTCGGCCTGCGCAAGAAGCGCGTGCTCCACGGGATCACCTTCGGAGTGAAGGCCGGGGAGATCTTCGGCTTCGTCGGGCCGAACGGTGCGGGCAAGACCACGACCCTCAAGGTGCTGATGGGGTTGATTCGCGCGACTTCGGGTACCGCGAAGATCCTCGGACACGACATCACCGAAACCGCCTTTCGCAGCGAGGTCGGTTTCCTCCCCGAGAACGCCTATTTCTACGACTATCTCACGGGACGCGAGCTGCTCGACTTCTATGCGCGGCTCTCGGGGGTCGACTCTTCCATCCGCGCGAAGCGCGTGGATACCCTGCTCGACTGGGTGGGGCTCTCCCACGCGGGCGATGCCCGCATCCGCACCTATTCGAAGGGCATGGCCCAGCGCGTTGGCATCGCCCAGGCGCTCGTGCACGATCCGAGTGTCGTCTTCCTCGACGAGCCGATGAGCGGCCTCGATCCGATCGGCCGCAAGGAGATCCGCGACCTCATCATCCGGTTGCGCAGCGAAGGCAAGACGGTCTTCATGAACACCCACATCCTCTCGGACGTCGAGATGGTGTGCGATCGCGTCGCCATCATCGTCCACGGCAAGATCCGTTATCAGGGTCACACCCAGGAGTTCCTCGACGACGGCGAGCATCAGTGCGAGATCATGGTGTCCGGCGTCGAGCCCGAGGTGGCGGCGCGGCTCGAAGAGCAGCACGGGGCGGAGCTGCGCGGCGTGGGCGCCCGGGTCGAGATGACGGTGCCCGAGAAGAAGGTCGAAGCGGTTCTCGAAAGCGTGCTGGCGGCGCGCGGCCGGGTGCTCTCGGTGACGCCCCACCGCGTCTCCCTCGAGTCGATCTTCCTCGATGCCGTTCGCGAGGAGGAGGCGTGATGGCGATCCAGCGTATCTGGTCGATCGGTCTCAACACCGTGCGCGAGGCCATCCGCAACAAGCTGCTCTACACGCTGCTCTTCTTCGCGATCGTGATGATCGGGACGGGAGTGATCGTGGCGGCGGTCTCCTACGTCGAGGGCTCGCGCATCCTGCAGGATGTCGGCCTCGCGTCGATCCGCCTCTTCAGCACGGGCATCGCGGTCTTCGTCGGCGTGGGGTTGATCCACGGCGAGGTCTATCGGCGCACGATCTACACGATCCTGTCGAAGCCGGTTTCGCGGGCCGAGTTCCTGGTGGGCAAGTTCGTCGGGCTCGTGATGACGATCTGGTTGCAGCTTCTGATCATGAGCGTTTCGTTCGTGCTGGTCTCCTGGATGTCGGGGGCGCCGATCGATGGAGGCCACGTGGCGGCACTCGGTCTGATCGGGGTGGAACTCGCCATCGTGGTCGCGGTGGCGACGCTCTTCTCGGCGTTCACGACGCCGATGCTGGCTTCGTTCTTCACCCTCGGCATCTATGTGATGGGGCATCTCTCGCGCGATCTGCTGCAGATCGGTTCGCGCTCCGACAGCGCCGCGCTCGAGAAGGCGACCTGGCTGATCTACGAGATCCTGCCCGACCTCGAGGCCTACAACCTGAGCATCCAGGCGGTGCATCAGCTTCCGATCGCCGCCAGCGAGATCTGGCTGCCCGTCCTCTACGGCCTGGGGTATGTCACCGCATTGCTGTTCGCGGCGTCACACATCTTCGAGCGACGCGACTTCAAGTAGCGGGCCCTCGATCGGGTGGGCGTCGCGCTACGTTGCGGCGCGCGATCGGGAGGGAGGAGAGCCGGTGGGCGGCAGCCAAGACGAAATGGAAGCCATGCTCTTCCTGGTCCAGCACCCCTGGTGGCTGGGCGCCGTCGGCTTCCTCTTCGGGGCCTGCATCGGGTCCTTCCTCAACGTGGTGATCCATCGTCTTCCCCTCGAGCAGTCGGTGGTGTTTCCCGCTTCCCACTGCCCCGCGTGCGAATCGCCGATTCGTCCCCTCGACAACATTCCGATCGTCTCCTTCCTGTTACTCGGCGGGAAGTGCCGGAGCTGCGGCGCATCCATCTCCCTTCGCTATCCGGCAGTCGAGCTGCTCACGGCCGCGCTCTTCGCCGGGATCGCGGTGCGTTTCGGTTTCTCCCTCGAGACCCTGCTCTTCGCCTCCTTCGGGGCCGCGCTGATCGTCGCCGCCCTGGTCGACATCGATCACCAGATCATTCCCGACGAGGTCTCCCTCGGCGGCCTCGTCTTCGGCCTGCTCGCGATGCCCGCGTGGCACGTCGCGCAGGGGAGTGCGTTCCTCGACGCTTTGGCGTTCAGTGGCCTCGGTGCCCTGCTCGGTGGCGGCATGTTGTGGATCGTCGGCTTTGTCCACGCGCGCTTCTCGGTCGCGGTCGGTCGCGAGTTCGAGCATTGGCCGGAGGAGGGCGAAGAACTCCCGAAGCCGAACGAACTCGACTACTGGATCTGGTTTCCGGGCATGGGGTTCGGCGACGTGAAGCTGCTGGCCATGATCGGCGCCTTCCTCGGGCCGGTCGGCGTGGTGACGACGATCCTGCTCGCGAGCGTGTTGGGCCTCGTGCTCGGCGTGGGGTGGGCCCTCGCGACGCGCTCGTGGGATAGCCCCTTCGGCTTCGGCCCCGCGATCGCGGGTGCCGCGGTGCTGGCCCTCTTCGTTCCCGAGCCCCTCGCCTGGTTGGGGTAGGGGGCGCGATGTCGAGCGAAGACCCGCCGCAGACTCCGAGTTGGGTACTCCCTGCGACGCTCGTGGGCGTTCTGCTCTTCGTTGCTCTGCGCGCGGCCAGCGTTCACACCGAGAACGTGAACTGGGACGAGTTCAACCTGATCCACAACGCGGCCTGGACCTGGCAGAGCGGCGAACTCCACGCCGGCGGGCGTCCGGGACTCGCGGTGCTGTTGCTGCTTCCCTTCGTGGCCGACTGCGCCAACGAGATCGAAGTCGCGCGTTCGGCGCGCTCACTGTGGATCCTGTTCGGCGTGGGCATGCTCGTGGGGCTCTGGTGTGTGCTCGCGCGCTTCACGTCGCGGCGCGACGCGTGGTTCGGTGTTGCATTGCTGGCCCTCGTTCCCGAATTCCTGGTCTGGTCGTTGCAGGTGCGCACCGACCAACCCGCGTTGGCGGCGGCGCTCCTCGCCGGTGCGGCGCTATTGGCTTCGCGCGAACGCCCCGTGCTTGCGACCGTTGCGGGGGCACTCATCGGCCTCGGCTTCCTTTCGAGCCAGAAGGCCCTCTACGTCGTCGGGCTGGTCGGCGTCCTGGTGATCGCGGAACACTGGCGTGATCGCGATCTGCGCTTCTCGCGTGAAGGCCTGCGCGGGATGCTGGCACTCGCGGCCGCGGGCATGGTCGTGGTCGGCTACTACGCGCTGATCCCCCAGCTCTTCTCGGGGGAGGGCGCACCGACCCTCTCGGCCCCGCTTCCGGCCCTCGGGATCGAGACGGCCGGGCGTCAGGTGGCGTTCCAGATGAACGTCTTCGACTACTACCGCTCGACGATCGGCTATTCGCAGTACGTCGAGATGCTCCCCCACCTCGCGGTCCATCTCCTGCTGCTCGCGGCCATGGTGTTCGTGACCCTGCGCGGATGGCTTCGACGCGAGTCGTTCACGAGTGCCTGGTGGGCGGCGTGGGGGGCGATTGCGCTCGGTGTCTTCGTCGGCTCGTTCCACGCCGGCGCGTTCAAGTACTTCTGGATGACGCTCGGCCTCTTCCCGGCCGTGGCCCTCGCGCTGGCGCGGCCCGAGCTATCGGCGCGCCTTTCACCCGCGCTGCGTCGTCCCGCAGCCGTGGTGGTGCTCCTCGCCCTGTTCGTGCCCGCGGCGGTGCAAAGCGTGCAGCTACTCGAGGACACCCAGGCGGTGCAGCGCGAGACCATCGACTTCGCGCGCCGCAACTTCGCCCCCGACGACGCGGGCTTCCACGCCGAGGCGGGGCTCTTCTGCAGCGACGACGCCAATCGCTTCCCGGCCTACTTCTCCCAGCTGATTGAACGTCGCTTCGGTGCGCGCGCCGGCTGTCGCGATTGTGCGCCGAACCTGATCCGCAAGTTCAGCGACGAGCAGGTGAAGTACGTCGTCGCGACCTTCCGGCTGAATCAATTCCCGCCCCTGATCCGCGACTTCTGGCAGGAGAACTACCTGCCGTACCGCGGATCGCTGCTCGTGGCGGGCAAGCTCCTCAAGGCCGAGGCCCCGCGCGAAACCGTCGACATCGTGGTCGACGGCGAATACCTCTGGCTCCCCAATCGACCGCCTGCCGACGTTTCCATCAACGGCCAGCGCGTCCGCACGGGCGAGCGGGTGCGCCTGAGCCGCGGCCCCAACGAAGTCGATTACAGCGAAACCGAGAGCCCCGGCATGCTGGTCCTCGCGATGGACGCCCCACCACGGCTACCGCTCTCGCCGTTCTACCGCGACTTCTAGGCCGTCGATCTCGCGATCAGTAGGCGCCTTTGCGCGTCAACACGACGCCGACGGTGCGCAGCAGGATCGAGAGATCGAAGAGCAGACTTCGATTGCGGATGTAGTAGAAGTCGTACTGGAGGTTCTCGGTCATCGGGAGATCCTTGCGACCCAGGATCTGCCAGAGGCCGGTGACACCGGGCAGGACGCTCAGCCGACGTCGTTCCCAGTCGCCGTATTTCTCGACGAGAAAGGGCATCTCGGGGCGCGGGCCCACGAGGCTCATCTCTCCGCGCAGCACGTTCACGAGTTGGGGCAGCTCGTCGATGCTGGTGTTGCGAAGCCACTGGCCGAACTTCGATAGCCGCGGGTCGTCGGCGTCCTCCGGCGAGGGCTCGTAGGGGTCGACGTCCGAGCGCATGGTCCGCAGCTTGTACATCGTGAAGGGGCGGCCGTCCTTGCCGATCCGGGTCTGGGCGAAGATCGCGGGTCCCGGGCTATCGCGTTTGATGCGGTAGGCGCAGACGGCGAGCACGGGAAGGCTCGCGAGCAGCATGACGCTGCCGAGGGTGAGGTCGATCGCGCGTTTGGCCACGTCGTAGAAGCGGTGTTGGTCGGTGCGCCCGAGACGCACCAGGGGGAGATCGTCGATCAGATCGACGGGGGTGCCCGCGGTCAGCACCTCGAAGAGGTTCGTGACCACGCGGAAGGTCATCCCCAGATCCTCGTGGTCGAGCACCATCGCGAGCATGCGCGTATGTCCCATCGAAGGAAGCGCCACGAAGACCTCTCGAATCTCGCGCTGGTTCGCGACCGCGCGCAGATCGTCCACCAGCCCGAGCACGGGACGATTCGCGATGTCCTTCTCGAGTTCGTCGGGCTTGTCGGTGAGGAAGCCGACCACGCGGTAGCCGGTCTCCGGATGATCCTGGAGTTTCTGCAGCAGGCGGATCGCGTTGATCCCGGTGCCGAGGATCAGCGCGGGCACTTCGGCCTCTCCGGTGCGCTGGAGCCTGCGCGCGATGCGATAGAAGGCGATGCGGCTCGCTCCCTGGAACACAAGCGATAGGCCCGCCGAGAGCGCGATCACCGTTCGGCTGAACTCCCACTCCTTGAAGAAGAAGAAGCACACCGAACTGATCACGACGAGCCCGAGGAAGACCCCCTTGAAGAGGTTCTGCAGGTGATCGACCAGCGTGTTCATGCGCGCGCTGCGGTAGATCTGGAACCACCAACAGGTCGCGATCCAGGTCACCACGATCGCGGGGAGTGCATTGAGGTAGCGCTCGAAGGAGTTCGGCGGGTTGCCGATCAGATCCGACAGCACGACGCGCAAGCCATAGGCTCCCACCCAGGCGAGCGACACGAGGAGCACGTCGGTCCCGAGGTGGATGCGGCGGAGGGCTTTCGGATCGAAGCGTTTCATATGGGGGTGCGAGGGAAGCGGGGCCCGCCACGCGAGTTAGCGTGCGAGATTGCGCCCCTACTTCCGCCACTTCCTCGGATGGCCCGAGATTTCGCTTGAGGGTGTGCAGCGGCCCGGTCGGTGTGGCCGCAGGCGATTGCCCCCAGCCCGACGCGCGTGGACCGGCGACCCTGAAACGAGAGCGAGAATCGGCCGGTGCTCCCTTGAGTTGCTTCGCGGTGCAGCCGAAAAGCCCGGCAGGCGGGGTTCGAGGTGCGCGTTCTCGGCCCCGATCGGGAGGGGCACCGGTTTTGGCGATCGCGATCCAGTGGCTGGGCCAGTCGGGGCTACGTCTCGAGACTGCGGCGGGAGCGCTGTACGTCGACCCCTATCTCAGCGACAGCGTCGAGAACATCCACGGCCCCGAATACCGGCGCATGCGACCGATTCCGTTGCGACCGGAAGAAGTCGACGATGCCGCCGTCGTGTTGATCACCCACGAACACCTCGATCACTGCGATTCCGAAACGCTTCCCGCCCTCGCGAGTGCATCACCCGAGTGTCGCTTCCTCGCGCCGTACGAAGTGGGGAAGACGCTCTCGGGGTTCGGGATCGGTCCCGAGCGAATCATCAACCCGCGTGAAGACTGGATTTCCCTCGGCCCCGGCGTCGAGGTGCATCCGGTGCCCGCCGCTCATCCGCTGGTCGAGCGCGATGGTCACGGCTGCCTCCGGTACCACGGTTATGTGATCGACTGCGGCGGGCGAAGGCTCTTCCACGCCGGCGATACCTCACCCCACGAGCACGTGATCGAAGCCGTGCAGGCCCTGGCACCGATCCACATGGCCGTGCTGCCGGTGAACGAATTCAACTTCTTCCGCAGTCGCGCGGGCATCGTGGGCAACATGAGCGTGCGCGAGGCCTTCGCTCTCTGCGAAGAGATCGGCGCCGAGACCCTGGTGCCGATCCACTGGGACATGTTCGAGCCCAACTGCGTCTATCCCGAAGAAATCGAGTTGGTCTACGCGAACCAGTATCGAAGCCGCATCGAAGCGGGCGAGCCTCCTTTCGCACTCGTATTCGAGCCCCCGGAGTTCTAGATGCGCGCAAGCGTGATCATCCGCACCCTCGACGAAGAGCAGCACCTGCAGGCGCTCCTCGAGGGCATCGAAGAACAACGCCCCCCCGAAGGTCTCGGCGACGACTTCGAGGTGGAGGTGGTGGTCGTCGATTCGGGTTCCCTCGATCGCACCCTCGAGATCGCCGCGGCCTACGACTGCCGGCTCGTACACATCGCGCGTGAGGACTTCAGCTTCGGGCGTTCACTCAACCTGGGCTGTGAACACAGCGAGGGCGACGTGCTCGTCTTCGTGAGCGGCCACTGCGTTCCGTGTTCGAGCGATTGGCTCGCCGCACTGCTCGCACCGATCGTGCGTGACCAGGTCGAGTCCACCTACGGCGCCCAGCGCCCGGGGCCCCGCACCCGCTTCAGCGAGGCGCAACTCTTCGCACGGCAATACCCGGAGACGAGCGAGATCCCGCAGCAGGGCATCTTCTGCAACAACGCGAACGCAGCCCTGCGGCGCGACGTCTGGGAGAAGTTCCGCTTCGACGAGGTGTGCACCGGGCTCGAAGACATGGAACTCGGCAAGCGCATCGTCGCAGCGGGGCATCGCATCGCCTACGTCGCCGAAGCGGCGGTCTTCCACCATCACGACGAGACCCTGCGCGAGGTGGCCTGGCGCTTCGAGCGCGAAGCCCTCGCGCTGCAGGCGATCATGCCCGAGGTGCACATCCGGCCCGTCGACTTCGCGCGCTACTTCGCGAGCGCGGTGGGGCTCGATCTCTGGAGTGCCGTGCAGGGGGGAAGGCTCTTCGGGACGGCCGCCGACATCGTGGCCTTCCGCTGGCAGCAGTACCTGGGTGCCTATCGAGGCAACCGGCGTCAGCGCGAGCTCTCACGACAGACGAAGGATCACTACTTCTATCCTCGGCGCATCGAAGCGCCGCAGCCCGCGAAGGCGCCGCGGCTCACGAAAGCGCCGCGGCTCACGAAAGCGCCCCGGCGGCCGGGGGACGAGTCGTCGTGACGAACGGAAATACGACGTCGGGCGTCGTGGCGCTGTTGCCCATGAAGGCCCACAGCGAACGGGTCGCTGGCAAGAACTTTCGCGACTTCTGCGGCAAGCCGCTCTTTCGCTGGGTGCTCGACACCCTGCTCTCGGTACACGAGATCGAACGCGTGGTCATCAACACCGACGCACGCGAGATCCTCGCCGAAAACGGGCTCGTGGAAGGCGATCGTGTTCTGATCCGGGATCGCAAGCCGGATCTCTGCGGCGACTTCGTGAGCATGAATCTCATCCTCGAAGACGACATCGCGGCCGTCGCCGCCGATACCTACCTGATGACCCACACCACTAACCCGCTGCTGCGCCGCGAGACCATCGCCGGCGCGCTCGCGCACTTCCACGAGGGCCGCAAGCAGCAGAGCTGGGATTCGGTCTTCAGCGTGAATCGCTTCCAGACCCGCTTCTACCGCGAAGACATGAGCGCGGTGAACCACGATCCGGACGTGCTGCTGCGCACCCAGGATCTCGAGGTCTGGTACGAGGAGAACTCCAACCTCTATGTCTTCGATCGAGAGAGTTTTGCGCGCACGAACGCGCGCATCGGTGCCAAGCCGAGCTTCTTCGAGAGCCAGCTCTTCGAATCCGTCGACATCGACGACGCGGACAGCTGGCGGCTCGCCGAGTTGATCGCCCGCGGTCTGCGCGAGGAGGCCTCGTGCGCGTCCTCCTGACCTGCCCGCCGATGATCGGCCTGTTCGATCGCTTCGAGCCCCTGGTGCGCGAGCGCGGCTTCGAATGTCACGTGCCCGACTTCGTGCAGGTGATGCCCGAAGAGGAGCTGGTCGCCTGCATCGGGGAGTACGACGGCTGGATCATCGGTGACGATCCGGCGACGCGTGCGGTCTTCGAGGCCGGCCGCGACGGGCGTCTGCGCGCTGCGGTGAAGTGGGGCGTGGGGGTCGACAACGTCGACTTCGAAGCAGCGCGATCGCTGGGCATCGAGATCGCGAACACGCCCCAGATGTTCGGAGAAGAAGTCGCCGACGTGGCGCTCGGCTACCTGATC
>JANQEL010000259.1 GCA_028278345.1 Myxococcota bacterium | reverse complement strand
GCCCGCCGATCCTCGTGCGCGATCACGTGATGTTCGGCACCGCGCAACTGCCGAAATTCAAGGATGACCAGTTCTCGGTCTACAGCGAGGCGACGGCGCGGTTCTCGCGTTCCGCGATCGTCGCCTCGCTATAGGCCGAGAACTGGTCGTCCTTGAATTTCGGCAGTTGCGCGGTGCCGAACATGACGTGATCGCGCACGAGGATCGGCGGGCTCACTTCGGTATAGCCGTGCTCGCGCGTATGCAGGTCGAGCATGAACTGGCCGAGGGCCCGCTCGAGCCGGGCAAGCCCACTGCGCAGCACGACGAAACGTGCGCCCGAGAGCTTGGCCGCGGTCTCGAAATCCATCTGCCCGAGCGCCTCGCCAAGATCGAAATGCTGCTTCGGGGTGAAAGCGTAGTCGCGCTTGGCACCGAAGCAGTGGTGCTCGACATTGTCGTTGGCATCGATCCCGTCCGGGACGTCGTCGAGCGGAAGGTTCGGCACCTGCGCCAGCGCCGCCTCGAACGCACGCGTTGCGTCTTTCTCCTCCGCTTCGAGCGCCGGCATCGATTCCTTCAGCGTCGCGACCTCGTCCTTGAGGCGTTCGGCAGCAGCCTCGTCGCGCTTGCGCTTGGCCTCGCCGATCTCCTTGGAGGCGGCGTTGCGGCGCGCCTGCGCGGCCTCGAGCCGCGCGATCGCACTGCGCCTGCGCTCGTCGATGCCGAGAAGCTCGCGCGCCAGAGGCTCAAGGCCGCGCCGGGCAAGCCCGCGATCGAAAGCGGCGCTGTTCTCACGAATCCATTTGGCGTCATGCATTGGCGTTTCGTCCGAAAAGGACCGGGACAGGTTTGTGGCAGATCGAGTTCACGCGAACGAGGTCACGACATGCCGCCGTTCCCGACGGGATCATTCGGCGGGTTTTGAGGCAGGACCGGTCGCTTGCGCCTGCGGCGCCTGTGCCTTTCGTTCCACGATCCGCACGGCGTAGATCGAGGCCTCGTAAAGGCCCATCAAGGGCAGCGCAAGCGACAATTGGCTCAGCACATCGGGCGGCGT
>JANQEL010000241.1 GCA_028278345.1 Myxococcota bacterium | reverse complement strand
CTTTCGAGGCGGGGGCCCGTTCGTTTTCGCGGCGAGGTCGTTCAGACGCTGGGGCTGGCCGATACAAGCGCCCCGGTTGCACCGCCGTATTCACCGTGGGGAAGGAAGACGGGTGTGCGACCCGTGTTCGAGGTGATGGAATGCAGCACGTTTCGCAGATAGGCGTTTTTGTGAAGCGTCGAACCGCCGTAGACCACGCGCTGCACCTGGGCGGCGTACGAGAGCCCCGCGCAGATGAGACCGACGTTCTCTCCCACGAGCCCCATGATGGCGGCGGCGAGGTTCTCGGGGTGCTTGCTCTCGGGAGTCATGGCCGGATGGCCGAGCTTGCCGAAGGCCGCCGCGGTGAGTTCGTCGGGCAGGGCGATCTCGCCCGGGCGGTAGATGTCGCTGACCACGAGGTCGACCTCCGCGCGATTGCCGTTCTGCGCGAGTCGACACACCTCGCTGAACTCGTTGGTGCCGAGCAGCGCACCCGCGAGGCCGATCACCGTCCCTCCGCCCAGCGCCGTGCCGCCGATGCGCGTCGTGTTCTCGCCATCCATCAACAGGATCGACGTGCCCGTGCCGAGTGACACCAGCAGGTTTCGCGTGTCTCCCGCCAGCGCGTCGGTCTCGAGGAGCTGTCGGGCGCCGGCGCCCCAGGCGGTGAACTCGTCGCACTGCTCGCAGGCGGAGCCAATGTGCTCGGCCACCCGCGAAGCGCCGCCGCCGGTGAGGCCGATGTGCTTGGGGGCGACGTTCTCGATCCGCGCCAGAATGCGCCCGAGTTCGTTCGTCGGGATCGCCTCGAAGTGGAGGACGCCCTCCTCGTCGCGCATGGCGAGTTTCGCGAGGGTGGCGCCGAGGTCGATCCCCATCGCGACGACCGCGCCGATGGGAGCGGATTCAGGGGCTCCAGCCCGCTGGGCGGTATCCGTCATCGGTGTTGGAACTCCGTAATGTCCTTCGGAATCAATTGGTTACCATCCCGCCCCCACCGAGCACGAAATGTATACCGCGTTTTACGGGCTGAATGAAAAGCCCTTCTCCCTGAGTCCCAACCCTCGATACCTCTTTTTCGCCCAGGGTCACCGCGAGGCGCTGGCACACCTGCGCTACGGGATCGAGGAGGGCGAGGGGTTCATTGCCGTCACGGGCGAGGTGGGCACCGGCAAGTCGACCCTCTGCCGCGCCCTGATCGAGAGCCTGACCGACGAGACCGAGGTCGCCTTCCTCTTCAACCCGCCGCGCGGGGCGACGGAACTCTTGCAGGCCATCGCCAAGGAGTTCGGGCTCGAACCGGCGGGTGAGCAGCGCCACGAGCTGAACGATCAACTCAACCGTTTCCTGCTCGAGAAGAAGGAAGCGGGCAAGCGGGTGCTGCTCATCATCGATGAAGCGCAGAACCTCGACGCCGACGTGCTCGAAGAGATTCGCCTGCTCTCGAACCTCGAGACCTCGAGCAGCAAGCTCATCCAGATCATCCTGCTGGGGCAGCCCGAGCTCGATGCCAAGCTCGACTCGAAGGAGCTTCGCCAGTTGCGACAGCGCATCAGCGTGCGCTGGTTCCTGACGCCGCTTTCGAGCGAAGAGACCGAGCAATACGTCCAGCATCGCCTCGAAGTCGCAGCGGGTGGTGCGCGACCGATCTTCGATCGCCGTGCGCTGCGCGAGTTGCACAGGCTGTCCGGTGGTGTGCCGCGCCGGATCAACCTCCTGGCGGATCGCGCTTTGCTTGCGGGTTATGGCGCCGACCAACGCGTGATCGGAGCGCCGGGCATTCGCGCGGCGGCATCCGAGATCGATGGGGCCACTGCACAGCTAAAGGCCTGGCGCTTCGATTGGTTGCCCCAGGCGGCGTTGGCCATGGGGCTCTTCGTGGTGGCGGGTTTCCTGGGAAGCCAGGTCGCGAAGACCGACTGGGCGACGGGATGGTTCGCTGGCGACGATGCACCGACGATCGTCTTGAGCCCCGTGTCGGCTCGGCCCGACGTGTCGGTCGAGTTGCCCGCAATGATCCTGGAAGTGGACGGTCAACCGGTTCCGGGAACGCTTTCGGATGCGCAGGGTGCTCTATCTCGAGACGAACTCGACGAATTGCGCGGCATCAAGGCCCTGGCCGAAGGCCCGGTGGGAACCCGCGGCGAGCGGTTGCGCAACACGCTCACGCGCGGTGCGTTCCTGGGGCGCCTGCTCGATCGTCAGCCCGCGGACTACACGCGACACGTCGCGCTCAACTCGATCCTCGATTCGTTCGGATTCGATGCGGCCGTCGAAACACCGCTCGACGACCTCGCGGTCGAAGAAGAACTCGAAGCGTATGGGCTCTCGGTGCTTCGCGTCGAAGACGAGACCCTCGAAACCCTCGCCGAGTTGAATCATCCGGTGCTCTTGCGCTTGCGCACCGAAGCAGGGGGTGAGCGCACGGTGGCCCTGCGCGGTCTCGGCGAAGAAAGTGCGTCGCTCCACGGCGTGATCGAAGACGGTGGTCTCGACGTCGCACTGAGCGAGGTCGATCACCTGTGGGACGGTGAGGCGATGATCGTCTGGGCCACCCTCGAGTCGATCCCTCGCAACCTGATGTTCGGCCACGAAGGGCGAGCGGTGTTGTGGCTGCAGGAGGCTCTCGTCGAGTTGGGTCTCTACGACGGCGAACTCGATGGCCGCTTCGGTTTGAAGACCCTGCAAGGTGTGCAGGCCCTGCAGAGCGATGCGCTGATCGAGCCGAGCGGAGCGGTCGACGCACGAACCCAGATGGTGCTGTTCAGCAAGCTCCCGCAGTACTCCGTACCGCGCTTGCGAGAAGAAGGAGGCGCGGGGTGAGTACGATCCTCGACGCATTGAAGAAGATCGAAGGCCAGGGGGGTGCACAGAAGCCCGCCGACCCCAACGAACTCACGCGCCAGATCGTCCACGGCGGCTCGTCGAGTGTCGCGAAGCCAGTGCGCCGCGGTGCCATCGTGGTGTTGGCGATCGTGGTTTCCGCGGTTGCGGGGGCCGGGCTCACGATGCTCGGTCTTTCGTACATGGGGGAACACAGCGCGACTCCTGCGGTGGCGAGCCCGGGCCCGGACGCGGCCGATGGCGATCAAGGGCTCGTCGGCGTCGAAGTTGCGGGGGAAGTCGAAGAAGTCGTGGCGGGTGAGCGTGTTGCCCGCGCCGGTGGCGGTGCGGCGAGCGCAGACGACATCGAAGCCGATCCCGTGACGGAGTTGATGGCTCGCGCTCCGGCTCCCGATTCACTGCGCACACCGGTGGTGACCGCGACCCCGCCCGCCGACCGCGAACCCGTCGTGATTCCGCCACCGCCCGGTGCTCGGAACCAGCTCGATCCGGCCCGCAAGTTGGCCGCGCGGCGCGAGGCGAGGGTGTCGCGATCGGCGCGCAACGCCGAGGCGAACCCTGCGGCGCAAGCGCCGGCACCGGCGGCGGAGAAAGCCAAGAGCGAAGCGGAAGCAACGAATATGGCGGCGACCCAACCCGAGTCGAAGCCCCCGGTCGTCGTCGCGCGCACGGCCGAGCCGAAGGCGAAGCCCGCACCGCCACAACGCAAGCCGAAGTCGAAGCCCGCCGCCCC
The DNA here is from genome assembly GCA_028278345.1 of Myxococcota bacterium. Lineage (GTDB taxonomy): Bacteria > Myxococcota_A > UBA9160 > UBA9160 > UBA4427 > DUBZ01. Next base: position 1,333 of record JANQEL010000241.1, on the reverse strand, counting down.
CGCAGCGAGGACTCCGCGCCGAGCCATGAAGGAAAAGGCCATCGCGCGTGCGCAGGCGAAAGCGGCCCCCGCCCCCGCGCCCGCTCTACCGATCGAGCGCCCACCGGTCGAGATCGTCGACATCGCCCGCGCGAAGCCGACGCCACCCCCGGCCGCGGAGCCGAAGCGCGAAGTCGTCGAAGAACCCGTTCCCACCATCCCCCGCGCGTCGATCCCCAAGATCGGCGTCACCGCGACCACCTGGCATCCCTACAAGAGCCGCCGCTCCGCAGAGCTCACCCTTCTCGAAGACGGAGGAGCGAAGCTCCATACCGTCCGCCAGGGTGACACCGTGGGCCCCTACAAGGTCCGGGAGATCACTCCGAGCGGAGTCACACTGGTGCACGAGGGTGTCGAGATGCAGCGGCGCGTGGGTGCGGAAGCGCGGTGAGCCCGGTTCGACTGGATCTGAATCCAGTTGCATGGCGTGATCGAATCGAGAGGTAATGCTCATCTTGGCCAAGGCGCACTTCCCCGACCGAATTCGATCGCTACCGGCCTTCGAGGGGCCCTTCGACGCGAGGCGGCTCGAGGCTGAAGGCTGTGAGGTCTTGTTCGCGTCCTATCCCGCCGGGACGACGATCGATCCACACACGCACCCCACAGAGAATTGCGGCGTGATCACCGAGGGCGAGCTCATCCTCATCACGGATGGGGTGGAGCGGCGCTTCGGTCCAGGCGAGTGGTACCACCTCGCGCCAGAGCAGGAACATTCGGCACGCTTCGAGGTGGCTACATCCGAGATCGAGTTCTGGTTCTCGCCGTGATGGAACAGGGAGTCGTCGTCACCGGAGCATCGGGAGGGATCGGAAGCGCCTGCGTTGCTCGATTGTGCGATGCAGGCTTCACCGTCATGGCAGCCGTTCGGAGTGATGAACAGGCTGCCGAACTCTCCTCGAGGGCCCGGGTCTTCCGACTCGATCTGTCGGACCCGCCGGCGGTGGACGCCGCAGTGGCGGAGATCCGCGCGTTCGATCTTCCGATCCACGGTCTCGTGAACAACGCCGGGATGTCGCGTGCAGGTGCGATCGAAGATCTCTCGATGGAGGCGTTGCGCGAAGTGCTTCAGGTCAACCTCCTGGGGCCGGTCCAGCTGACTCGCGCGCTACTTCCCGACCTGCGGAGCACCGGCGGCCGCGTGGTCAACATCGGATCAGGGGAGGGATTCCTCGCAACGCCGCTCAACGCTCCCTACTGCATAGCGAAGCACGCGGTCGAAGCGTTCTCCGATTCGCTTCGCCTCGAACTCGCGAGCTCTGGAATCGAGGTCTGTGTCGTCTCGCCGGGTCAGACG
>JANQEL010000188.1 GCA_028278345.1 Myxococcota bacterium | reverse complement strand
AGGTGCGGGTGATCGCGGACGGCGATGTCGTGCTCGATGGCAGCGGCGTGGCCTGGATCGAGGTCGACGACCGCAAGGACGCCGACCGCGTTCGCCTGGGTGACCTCGCTCAGATCAAGGCCGAGAAGAAGAACGTGGCCAGCAACAAGGTCAAGAGCAAGGGCCTCTTCGGCGTCGTCGAGGTGCTTGCGAATCCCCTGCTCGGGATTGCGGACATGGATGCCTGCGCACCGGTGAACTGAGGGCGCCTCGAAGGCCCCAGGGCGCGTCGAAGCGACCGTTTTTCAGCGCGCGCGTGACTCGCCTTCGTCTGCGCCATGCTGCTCGGCCTCGCGCCGAGCATCCTCGCGGCGGGCCTGGGAGAGAGCCGAGGCGAGCAGACTGGTCGGCACCGCGATCACGCCGACACCCAGCACCAGCACCAAGAAGGTGAAGAGGCGGCCGCCCATGGTCACCGGGTAGGCGTCGCCGTAGCCGACCGTGGTGAGGGTGGCGATGGCCCACCACAGGCTGTGGAAGATCGAGGCGAAGGTGTCCGGCTGGGCATCTCGCTCGAAGTAGTAGATGCCCACCGTCGACAGGTAGAGCACCACCAGCGCGACCCCGCCGAAGAGGATCAGCTCCTCTCGCACGATGGTCAGGGCCCGGTGCATCCGCTGCACGGCCCGGCTGTACCGCGTGAGCTTGAGGAGCCTCAGTACGCGCATGATGCGGATGATGCGAACGCTCCGCAGGTCGAGCGCGACGCCGAGGTAGTAGGGCAGGATCGCAATCAGGTCGACGATCCCGAAGAAGCTCGTGACGAAGCGCAGCCGGTGTTCGGACACGTAGATGCGCAGCCCGTACTCGATCGTGAAGAGCACGACGACGATGAACTCGAACCACTGGAGGATCTCGCGCACCAGATGCGAGAGCTTCGGGAGGGTGCTGATCGGGAACGCGATGATCGACGCGACGACCAGGATCTGGATCGTGCGATCGAACACGCGGCCCGCCTGCGTGTCGTCCTCTTCGACGATCTGTCGAAGGTTCATCGGCGTTCGCGGGCTTCCGGTTCGGGGTGGGGGATGGCATGCGGGCCGAAGTCCGAGATGTGCACCTGGTCGGCGACGCGGCGTCCGAT